>CAZDGY010000539.1:0-5018 GCA_964504685.1 uncultured Kofleriaceae bacterium
CGCCCGAGTTCATCCTGAAGGCGAGCGGCATCAAGACCCGCTACGTCGAGGACAAGACCGGGCTCCTGGACCCCGAGCGCATGTGTCCGAACATACCGGACCGCCCCGAGAGCCAGCTGTCCGTGCAGGCCGAGTACGCGGTGAACGCCGGCCGCCTCGCGCTCGCGCAGGCCGGCCGGACCGGCGAGGACGTCGATCTGATCGTGCTCGCGGCGTCGAACCTGCAGCGCATGTACCCGGCGATCGCGATCGAGGTGCAGGACGCGCTCGGCGCGCGCGGCTACGGCCTCGACATGTCGCTCGGCTGCTCGGCGGCGACCGGTGCGGCGACCGTCGCTGCGCAGCAAGTCCAGCTCGGCCTCGCGAAGTGCGCGCTCGTCGTCGTGCCCGAGTTGACGACCGGCCACATGAACTGGCGCGAGCGCGACAGCCACTTCATCTTCGGCGACGCGTCGGTGGCGCTCGTGATCGAGCCGACCGCCGCCGCGAAGCCCGGCTCGTGGGAGATCCTGTCGACGAAGATGTTGTCGAAGTGGTCGAACAACATTCGCAACAACAAGGGCTACCTCGATCGCTGCGATCCCACGACCGAGCACAACATCGACAAGCTGTTCCACCAGAATGGCCGACGCGTGTTCAAAGACGTCGTGCCGCTCGCCGCGAAGTTCATCGCCGAGCATCTCGCGGCGCATCAGCTCGCACCGAGCCAGGTCGGCCGGTTCTGGCTGCACCAAGCGAACAGCAAGATGAACGATCTGATCGCGGAGCGCGTGCTCGGTCGGCCCGCGACGCAAGCAGAGTCGCCGGTGATCATCGGCGAGTACGGCAACACCGCGTCGGCAGGCTCGCTGATCGCGTTCTCGAACCACAACGAAGACCTCGCCGCCGGCACGTACGGCGTGATGTGCTCGTTCGGCGCCGGCTACTCGCTCGGCTCGCTGCTGTTACAGCGCTCGTAGTCGCGATTACAGGCGCTATGCGCGATCTGTTACAGCGGCGCGACTGTAGATAGATGTGCGACATCGCGATCTCGTCGGCGTCTACCCAGCGAGGTAGAAATGACCCGACTCGCACTGCTCCTCGGAATCGCATTCGCAATCACTGGCTGCAGCTTCGGCGACAACCTCACGGGCCGCTCCGGCAACTCGAACTGCGGCAATCACGTCGTCGATCCCGGCGAAGGCTGCGACGACGGCAACACGATCAACGGCGACGGTTGCTCGTCGACCTGCCAGGTCGAGACCTCGCAGCCGGTGTGCGGCAATCACATCGTCGAAAGCGGCGAGCAATGCGACGACGGCAACACGGTGAGCGGCGATGGCTGCTCGTCGACCTGCCAAAAAGAGAGCCTGTGCGGCAACGGGCACCTCGACCCGGGCGAGCAGTGCGACGACGGCAACACGCAGAACGGCGACGGCTGTTCCTCGACCTGCCACACCGAGAGCGCCACCGCCTGCGCGCTGTTCCCGCAGGACGGCTGCTCGAGCGGCGACGCGTGCGACTTCACCGAGGATGACTCCGCCACCGCGTGCCGTAACGTCGCAGTGGCCGGCCACGCGTCGAGTCGGTGCACTGACCTCACCGATTGCGACATCGGCTACACGTGCGTGACCGACACCGCAACGGTCTCGAGCTGCATGGCATTCTGCGACGTCGACACTGATTGCACCGGCCCCGGCGCGCGTTGCGTGATCGCGCTGGTCGACGCTAACAACAACTCGCTCAACGTCGACGTGTGCTCGGTCTCGTGCGGGTTGGAGACCGGCAGCGGCTGCCCGTCCGGCATGGGCTGCATCGGAATCGAGGCCGGCAGCAAGGATTACACCGACTGCGAAGTCGTCGGTAGCGGCCAAGAGTTCGACAGCTGCAGCGACGACACCGATTGCTCGCCGGGCACCAGTTGCTCGGTCGACACCAACGGCGATGCCGAGTGCCTCGCGTACTGCGAGGTGAGCGATGCCAACGCGTGCGGCGGCAATGGCTGCACCGAGTTCGACACCCCGCTCAAGATCGGAACGATCGAGTGGGGCTTCTGCGACGACTTCTAGACTGACCGCCACGACGACGCTCAGGAGATCACCATGCGCTACTTGATGCTTTCGATCCTACTCGCCCCCGCCATCGCCGCCGCCGAGCCTCGGCTCGAGCTCGGCCTCGCCAGCGGCGAGCACGCGTTCTCCAAGACCGACGAGCTCGGGGTCACCGACCAGGCGAACGAGCCCGGGCCCGAGAACGCCGCGATGGTCGGCCTTCGCGCCGCGATCGGCTTCACGCCGCGCTGGGCACTCGAAGGCGAGGCGATGTACATCCCGACGAAGGACGACGTGCTGCACGACAGCGTCACCGTGTTCGGCCTGCGCGCACACGTCCGGTTCGACATCCTGACCGGCAAGTTCAAGCCATTCCTCGTCGCCGGTATGGGCATGCACGTCCTGCGCTCGAATTCGCCGCAGATGGACAACGACGTCGACGAGTCGTTCCACTGGGGCGGCGGCATCCGCTACGCGTTCACCGACAACTTCGAAGCGCGGCTCGACGCGCGCGACTTGATCGTCCCGGATCGCACGATGAATGGCGCGACGAACGAGCTCGAAGTGACCGGTGGCGTCACGTGGCGGTTCGGTGGCAAGAAGGCGCTCGTCGTTCCGCCGATGCCTCCCGCCGAGGAGCCTCCGCCGGCACCCGAGCCCGCGCCGGTGATCGGCGATCGCGATGGCGACGGCTTCCTCGACAACGTCGACAAGTGCCCTGACGAGCCCGAGACCAGGAACGGCTTCCAAGATGACGACGGCTGCCCCGACGAGATCATCAAAGACCTCACCGGCATCCAGTTCGATCTCGACTCCGCGGTGATCGCGGTGACGTCGACCGACCTGCTCGAGAAGGCGTTCGATCTGTTGAAGACGCACCCGGATCTGCTCGTCGAGATTGCTGGCCACACGTCGTCTGAGGGCGGCGATGATCACAACCTCGCGCTGTCCCTGCATCGCGCTGAAGCGGTCAAAGACTACCTCGTGCGGCGCGGCATCTCGGCCGGACGCATCCTCACCGTCGGGCACGGCTCGGAGGTCCCGGTCGGCGACAACCGTAGCGATGACGGCCGGCGCAAAAACCGCCGGATCGAGTTCCGGGTGTTGACCGCCGCCGACCTCAAGTAGGGGGCTATACTGTCGGTGTGACCAAGGCTGCGAGCAAGGTGCTGACCGATGCGCTCGCGCTCACGCCCGAGGAGCGCATGGATCTCGCAGCCGAGCTGCTCGCGAGCGTCGACGGTCCCGCTGACCCCGATTGGGAGCCAGCCTGGCAGGCAGAGCTAGACCGCCGAGCTGCCGCGAGTGATACGAGTAGTACACCGCCCGCGGAGTGGTCTGAAGTTCGTGCTCGCGTGCTACGCAAGCTGGCATCGCGGTGACCTGGACGGTTCGCGTCGTTCCAGACGCGGAGGTCGAGCTCGAAGCGAGCGCGCGGTGGTACGACGAGCGCGCCAGTCTTCGTACCGAGTTTCCGTACGTCGTATTCTATCGTGTGCGCGCCGACTACGTGGAGATCCTGGCGTTCGCTCACGCGCGGCGACGTCCGGGCCTCGTCGTGGGCGAGCGGAACCTCGCGGACATAGTTCGCGCGATACGATACGACGGTCGTAATCGTGGCGGCTCGATCGCGTTCCAGCACGAGGCCCGCACCACGCGATCGTTTCGGCTAAGCGTCGTGAGAACGGGACCTTGTCGAATGCAAAGACCGACTTCGACACTAGGTCAGCTTAACAGTGACTAACGTCCGGCTCAGCGCATCCGCGCTTGCTTGACGACGATCTCGACGCTGTGGTCGAGGCCGTCGAGCGCGACCGAGCCCAACAAGTGGCCGCGGCGCGCGATGCGAAGCAGAGCGGGCACGTCCTTGGCGTCGACGACTTCGAACAAGCTACCTTTGACGAAGTCGAAGCCAAATCCGCCACCGGCTTCTAGCGCGGCGAGCAGCTGTTGCTTCGCGTTCGCGGTGAGTTTCCGCCGCCCGGCCACGAGCTCGGCGCCGCCGTTGTGAGCGAGCCAGGTGCACACCGGGGCGTCGAGATCTGCGAAGCGACCGTAGCTGTCGACGTCGTTGTGCGTTTCGAGACCGAACGGCGACTGCTCGGTGGTCTCGGTCTTCAAGAACTGCAGCGACGACGCGAGCTCGGCCTTCGTGAGCTCGCCAGTTGGAGCGAGCGCCTCGAGACGCGCGAGCCCGGTGCGGCCGTTGAGCTCGACGAACGACCAAACGACCTTGGCCTGCAGTGCGTCGTCGAGGCCCGTGCGGTCGAGCTGGGCGGCGATGTACGGACGCGCGATCGGGCTCGCGATCTTTCCGAGCGCCTGAGTGAGTAAGACACGCGGCGCGCGCTCGAGCTCGGCGCCTTCGAGACAGTGCTCGATCGGAGCGATCGTTTCGTCGTACACGGCTGACGCGCTGAGGTAGAGAGCGCCCAGCGCGGCGAGCTCGGAATCTTCGGACTCGCAGGCGAAACGCACGGCGAGTAATTCGCCCTGTTGCCCGGCGGCAGCGAGGCCGACGTCGTGAAGATATTTCGACCACTGTCCGCTGGCCGCGTTACCGCCCGCCATCTCGGACAGGCACTCGAGCCCGGTTGACTCGGCGGTGCCTAGCAGCGACAGGCACAGCAGCATGATGTGCGCACGATCGTCTTGATCGAGCGCTGCCGCGAACGCGCCGCTGCGAGCGACGAGCTGGAACATCTCTCGGTCGCGCGCGACCGCGGCGACGTCACGTGCCGGCGACAGTTGGCCGTGGATCCGCAACGTGTCGTGATCGTCGGTGATAGGAAACTGCTCGAGATGATGCGAGAGTTGCGCGAGCGCGACGGACAGGTTCGGAGCTGCCTTGACCGACGAGGTCGGTGACGCGGGCGCCGCACCGCACGCGGTCAACGCTGCAAGCACGAACACCGAGCCCTGCCTCATCGGCCGCGTGAGCGTAGCACGGGCGTCAGACCGAGCTGTTACCGTGCCGGCGATGCTCGG
>CAZDGY010000540.1:0-5012 GCA_964504685.1 uncultured Kofleriaceae bacterium
TCCTCGGCGGCGGCCCGAACCGGATCGGCCAGGGCATCGAGTTCGACTACTGCTGTGTTCACGCCGCGATGGCGCTCAAGGAGATCGGCGTCGAGTCGATCATGGTCAACTGCAACCCCGAGACGGTGTCGACCGACTACGACACGTCGGATCGGTTGTACTTCGAGCCGCTCACCCTCGAGGACGTGCTCGAGATCTGTCACGTCGAGAAGCCGTGGGGCGTGATCGTGCAGTTCGGCGGTCAGACTCCGCTCAAGCTCGCGGTGCCGCTCGCCGCCGCCGGGATCAACATCCTCGGTACGAGCGCCGATGCAATCGATCGCGCGGAGGATCGCGAGCGCTTCGGCGCGGTGATGCACAAGCTCGGGCTCCGCGCGCCGACCTGGGGCATCGCGCGCTCGCTCGATGAAGCGCGCAAGGTCGCACACGACATCGGCTTCCCGGTGATGGTGCGGCCGAGCTACGTGCTCGGCGGTCGCGCGATGGAGCGCGTGTACGACGCGCGCGGCCTCGACGACTACTTCTCGCGCGTGATCGGCGGCAAGGGAAACGACGAAAGTAGCGGCGTCGGCTTTCCGCTGCTCGTCGATCAGTTCTTGTCCGAAGCGGTCGAGCTCGACGTCGACGTCGTTGCCGATCGCACCGGCGCGGTCGTGGTCGGCGGCGTGATGGAGCACATCGAAGAAGCCGGCATCCACTCCGGCGACTCGGCGTGCGCGTTGCCGCCCTATTCGCTGCCCGCCGATCTCGTCGACGAAGTGAAGCGCCAGGCGCGCATGCTCGCGATCGAGCTCGGCGTCGTCGGCTTGATGAACGTGCAGTTCGCGATCCTCGGTGGCGAGATCTACGTGCTCGAGGTCAACCCGCGCGCGTCACGCACGATCCCGTTCGTATCGAAGGCGATCGGCAAGCCGCTCGCGAAGATCGCAGCGAAGGTCATGGCCGGAATGTCACTGGCCGAGCTCGCCGCCTTCCCTCACGGCGAGATCGAGCCGCGTCACGTGTCGGTCAAGGAGGTCGTGTTCCCGTTCGTCAAGTTCGACGGCGTCGACACGATCCTCGGGCCCGAGATGCGCTCGACCGGCGAGGTGATGGGCATCGACTCCGACTTCGCGCGCGCGTTCGCGAAGAGCCAGCTCGCCGCGGGGATGAAGCTACCGACCGGAGGCGTCGCATTTCTCAGCGTTCGCGAGCTCGACAAGCCGGTGATCGCCGAGATCGCGCGCCGGCTCGTCCACCTCGGGTTCTCGCTGGTCGCGACCCACGGCACCGCCGGCGTGCTGCGAGCTGCCGGCTTGCCGTGCGAAGGCATCAACAAGGTGCTCGAAGGCCGACCGCACTGCGTCGACGCGATGGACAACCACGAGATCGATTTCGTGATCAACACGACCGACGGTGCGCAGGCGATCCAAGATTCGCAGTCGCTGCGCCGCGCCGCCCTGATGAATGGGATCGCGTACTACACGACGATGCGTGCCGCTCGCGCCGCGCTCGAGGCGATCGCGGTCGAGAAACGCGGCGAGCTGCGAGTCGCTCCGCTGCAGCGCTACGCCGAGCCGTAGGCCCCGTGCTGGCACGTCGCGAGCACGTCGTCGTCGGCGCTGTGTTCGCGGTTCTGCTCGCACTCGGCACGTGGGAGTGGCAACACGGTCGCGAGGATCACGGCACGCCGACCGCGGACCTCCACGCCGATTCTTCGTATTACTACGTCTATCTGCCGTCGCTGCTCGGCGGCGATCTCGACTTCACCGACGAGTACGACGAGACCCACGACTGGTATCACCTCGCCGACACGCCGACCGGCCGCCACGGCAACGTGTTCGGCATCGGGCCCGCGGTGTTCACCGCACCGCTGTTCCTGCTCGGCCATGGCCTCGCGTTCGTGTTCGGCTCGCGCCAAGACGGCTTCTCCGATTGGGAGATCCGGCTCTACACGTGGAGCTCGGTACTCGCCTCGCTCGCTGCGGTGTTCTTCGCGTATCGCTTGGTTCGGCGCCGACTCGGCGGCGGTGCGCTCGCGATCGCGGGGCCGATCGTCGCGGCGCTCGCCGGTCCGGTCGTCTACTACGCGACGCGGCAGCCGGGCTACGCCCATCCGTTCGCGACGCTGTTCGGGACCTGGCTCGTCGAACGTTGGGACGCCAGCTACGACGGTCCACGCACGCTGCGCACCTGGCTCGGGCTCGGTGCGTTGTTCGGCGCCGCGGTGCTCGCGCGACCGCAGCTCGGGCTGTGGGGCGTGCTGCTCGCCGCCGCCGCGGTCGACGATTGGCGCACCGGCTGGCAGCCGCGCCTCGCATTGCGCTGGCTCGCCGCCGCCGCGACCGCGCTCGTCGTATTCGCGCCGCAATTGCTCGCGTGGCGCGCGCTGTACGGCAGCTGGTACCTCGTGCCGCAAGGCCCCGGGTTCATGCGATGGGATTCGCCGTGCTGGAGCGAAGTCCTGTTCTCGTCGCGCAACGGCTTGTTCCCGTGGTCGCCCGCATACCTCGTGTTCGGCATCGCGGCGATCGTCGCGGTGCGCAAGCTGCCGAGGCTCGTCGTCGGCCTCGGCGTCGGGTTCGCGTTGCAGACGGTCTCGAACGGCGCGGTGTGGGACTGGTGGGGCGGCGGTGCATTTGGCGGGCGGCGGTTCGATTCGACCTACGTGTGTTTCGCGTTCGGCGCCGCGGTGATCGTTGCGTGGCTCGCACGCGTCGTGCCGCCTGCGATCGAGCGTCCGGCGCCATGGCGCGCTCGTGTCGTCGGCGCAAGCGCGGCCCTGTTCGCCACGCTCGTCGGTCTCGTCGTGGTCGCGAACATCCGGCTCGCGATCCACACCACGGTCACTAGCGCCCGGATCTTCGGCGGCGAGCAAGCGGCGCCATTCATTCGCAGCGAGGCGCATGGTCTCCCCGGGTTCGTCGCGGAGTGGGCGTCGGCGCTATCGAACTTGCCAGCGCGCGCCCTGTTCGCGTGGCGCTACGACACCGACCTCGCAGGCTACGACCTCGTCGTCGGGGTCTACGCGCTCGGCGAGACGTTCCCCGGGCTCAACCCGTATCCAGATCAAGTGACCGATACGATCAGCGTGAAGCCGAGCCCGTTTGTCGCCGGCGCCGTTCGCCACAAGGGCGGCGTTGCGGTCGGTCCCGACGGTCGCGTACGCATCCTCGTCGAGCTCAATCGCGAAGGTGGCGTCGAGCTGCGCGTGGCTCTCGATGGCAGCGGCCGCGGGCGCGTGCTGTGGAACGACGAGCTGCTCGTCGAGCAAGCGATCGGTCCGGGCGTGATGCTCGACGCGACCGCGCACACGATCCGTCGCGGGACGAACGAGCTCGTGATCGAAGCGCCGCCCGGCTCGGGGTTGCACCCGATCGCGATCTCGGCGATCCGCTAGTGCGACAGCTCGGCGAGCTCGACCGGCTCGAGCGTCGCGCCCGGAATCGTGGCGACGAGCTCGCGATACCACGCGGTCGCTTTCGCGGTGCGGCCCGGCAGCGCGCGGGTGCCCCACACGATCGACAACACGTAGCGCGAGGTCTCCGACGTCTTCGTCCGCTGCGCGTCTTTGACCGGCGTGCCGCTGGGGCCGTCGCGATCGCACAAGCACAGAAGGCCGCTCGCATCGATCACTTGGCCCGACGGGTTGAACACGTAGCTCGTTCCGGGGGGCGCGACGACGATCCGCAGGTCGCCCGCGCTGAGGTCGAGGTCGATCAAGCTGATCGGCAACCCCGAATGCAACGACGCCGCGTTGCACGCATCGACCGCGGCGTTGATCCGCGGGAACCGATCTTCGGCCGCCGCCGCGTGGAGGTACTCCGAGGCCGGCTTACTGCGCCCGGCGGGTTTGAACCCGCCTGCGCGCAACAGATCTCGTATTGCGGTTCGCACCGTGTCGGAGCTGATCAAGGGTGCAGTGGTCCCCGGCTCGAATAACGACGCGATCGCGAGCGGCGTTGTCAGCTCGCCGAGCGGCTGCGCCAGTCGCGTGGCAAAGGCAGCGACCTCGAGCAGCGCGTGCGGCTCCACAGCAACGGTGAGGGACATACCTACACCTTATCGCCAGCCCCCCTGTCTCCGACCTTCGGATACAATATTTACGTGTCTGTTAGCGGGGCGGGCCCGACGCAGAGCGCGCCAGTTACCCCTGGTGCGCTGAATCCAGCCGGCCCGGTTCGGCTCGGACGCTACGAGCTCATCACCCGGATCGGCCAGGGCGGGATGGCCGACGTCCAACTCGCGATCCAACGCGGACCACACGGGTTCGAAAAGCTCGTCGTCGTCAAGCTCATCCACGACGCGCTCGCGACCCAGAAAGCGTTCGTCGACATGCTGCTCGACGAGGCGCGGGTCGCAGCGCTCGTCAAGCATCCGAACGTCGTCGACATCTACGATCTCGGCGAGTCGGATGGTCGCTATTTCATCGCGATGGAGTACCTCGAGGGCGAGCCGCTGCTCGCGGTGCTGCGCGCGGGACGCGAAGGCAAGCGGCTCGATCCGTTGTCGACCGGGCGGCTGGTCGCCGACGCAGCCGAGGGCCTCGACGCCGCGCACGAGCTGCGCACGATGGCCGGCGAGCCGCTCGAGCTCGTGCATCACGATGTCTCGCTCGGCAACATCGTCACGCTCTACAACGGCCAGGTGAAGCTCGTCGATTTCGGCGTCGCGAAGGCGACTGCGAACGCGAAGACGCACGACAAGGTACAAGGCAAGTTCAGTTACATGGCGCCCGAGAAGCTGCGCGGCGCGCCCGGCGATCGCCGCAGCGACATCTTCTCGCTCGGCTGCGTGATGTGGGAGTCGCTGACGCTCAAGCGACTGTTTCGAGGCGCGACCGAGAACGACACGATCAAGTCGGTGTTGACGACCCGCGTGCCGCCGCCGTCGACGGTGAACCCCGACGTCCCGAGCGACTACGACTCGATCGTGATGCGTGCGCTCGATCGCGATCCGAGTAAGCGCCAGATGACCGCGAAGGAGCTCGCGGTCGAGATCGAAGAGCTGCTCCGTAAGCGAGGCTACGGCGC
>CAZDGY010000541.1:0-5003 GCA_964504685.1 uncultured Kofleriaceae bacterium
GAACTGAACATGTTCAAAAGATGCGGCTGACCGAGGCGTTCGTCAAGGGCAAAATCGAACACGTTCAAAAGACGTCAGATCCCGCGGCGATGCGAGGGCGATGTATAACGCCAGCGTGTACACGCCCTCGCGGACCGAGTTCGTCGCCGCCGCAACGCGCGGGAACTTGATCCCGGTCTATCGCGAGCTGCTCGCCGACTCGGACACGCCGGTGTCGGCCTATGCGGCGCTCGGCGCCGGCGAGCACAGCTTCTTGCTCGAGTCGGTGGTCGGCGGAGAGACGTGGGCCGCCTACTCGTTCGTCGGCATCGCGCCGCGTGCGGTCGTGCGCTGGGCCGCGGGGACCGCGAACGTCATCTGGTACGACGTCGATGGCGGCGGCGCGCCGCGCTCGGCCGAATGGGCGTGCAGCGATCCAGCGGCGGCGGTCGCCGAGGTCCTTGGCGAGCTGCACCCGGTCGACGTGCCCGGCTTGCCGCGGTTCTGGGGCGGTGCGGTCGGCTGGATCGCATACGACTGCGTGCGCGCGTTCGAGGATCTGCCGGCGCGGCGCAAGCCCGGGCCCTACGCCGATTCGGCCGGGACTGCAGTGCCGCCGCTGTGCATGGTCATCACCGACACGCTGTTGATCTTCGACAACCTGCGCCAGACGATGAAGATCGTCGCGACGCCCTATATCGGACGGCCGGAGCGCGCCGAGCCGGTCTACGACCGCGCGTGTGCCCGGATCGACGCGATCGTCGAACGCCTGCGTGCTCCGCGTCAGGCGCTGCCCGAGCTCGACGTCGGTAGCGCGATCGGCGACGTGCTGCCGGAGTCAGGATTCCCGCGCGAGCAATTCGTCGCCGCGGTCGATCGCGTCAAGGACTACATCCTCGCCGGCGATGCGTTCCAGGTCGTGCTGTCGCAGCGGTTCGCGATGCCCGAGGCGGGAGCGCGGCCGCTCGATATCTATCGCGCGCTGCGCGTGATCAACCCATCGCCGTACATGTTCCACCTCGAGTTTCCGGAAGCGCGGGTCACCGGCGCGTCACCCGAGACCCTCGTCCGGCTTTCGGACAATCGCGTCGAGCTCCGGCCGATCGCGGGCACGAGGCCGCGCGGCGCGACCGCCGCCGACGACGACCGGCTCGCCGCCGAGCTGCTCGCGGATCCGAAAGAACGCGCCGAGCACCTGATGCTGATCGATCTCGGGCGCAATGACGTCGGGCGGGTCGCCGCGATCGGATCGGTCCAGGTTGCCGAGCAGATGATCGTCGAGAAGTATTCGCACGTGATGCACATGACGTCGCACGTGGTCGGGCGGCTCGCGCCGGGCAAGACCTGGCTCGACGTGCTGCGCGCCGCGTTCCCCGCCGGCACGCTGTCGGGGGCGCCGAAGATCCGCGCGATGGAGATCATCGACGAGCTCGAGCCGCATCACCGCGGCCTTTACGGCGGCGCGGTCGGCTACGTCAGCTACACCGGCAACGTCGACTTTGCGATCGCGATTCGAACGCTGGTCGCGACCGGCGGCACGATCTACGTGCAGGCCGGCGCCGGGATCGTCGCCGATTCGGTGCCCGAAACCGAGTACCAAGAGACCGTGAACAAGGCGCGAGCAGTTTTGCGCGCGGTCGCGATGGCCCGAACGGCAGCACCGGTGGCGTCATGAAGGTGCTGCTGATCGACAACTACGACTCGTTCACCTACAACCTCGCGCAGTATCTCGGCGAGCTCGGTGCGGCCGTGCAGGTCGAGCGCAACGACGCGATCACGGTCGATGCGATCGCAGAGCGAGCGCCGCGCGCGATCGTGATCTCGCCCGGCCCGTGTACACCGAACGAGGCCGGGATCTCGATGGACGTGATCCGCCGGTTCGCGGGCGAGGTGCCGATCCTCGGCGTCTGTCTCGGTCACCAGTGCATTGGCCAGGTCTATGGCGGCCGGATCGTGCGTGCGAAGACGCTGATGCACGGCAAGACGTCGAAGATCTTTCACGACGAGCGCGGGTTGTTCGCGAACCTCGCGAATCCGTTCATCGCGACGCGCTATCACTCGCTGGTCATCGATCCGCCGTCGCTGCCGGACGTGCTCGAGGTCAGCGCGAAGACGTGGGACGACGAGATCATGGGCGTGCGGCACAAGACCCTCGCCGTGCACGGCGTGCAGTTTCATCCCGAATCGATCATGACGATCGCCGGCAAGCAGCTGCTCGCAAACTTCCTGGCGCTGGCCGTGCCATGAAGATCGCGGACGCGATCGTAAAGCTGGTCGCGCGGGTCGATCTGTCGCGCGACGAGATGGCGGAGGTCTTCGGCGAGATCATGGATGGCGCGGCCACGCCGGCGCAGATCGGCGGCTTGCTCGTGGCCCTGCGCGCGAAGGGCGAAACCGTCGACGAGCTCGTCGGTGCCGCGACCGCGATGCGCGCGCGCGCGACCCCGCCGGCGTTCGATGCGTCAGGCGCGATCGATACGTGCGGCACCGGCGGCGACAGCGCAGGCACGGTCAACGTCTCGACGCTCGCGGCGATCCTGATCGTTGCGTGCGGCGGCGTCGTCGCGAAGCACGGCAACCGCGCGCTGTCGAGCAAGTGTGGCTCGGCCGACGTGCTCGAGGCCCTCGAGATCTGCGTCGATGCTGCGCCCGAAGCCGTCGCGCACTCGCTGCGCCACGCCGGTATCGGCTTCATGTTCGCGCCGCGGTTTCACACCGCAACCCGTCACGCGTCGGGGCCGCGCAAGGAGCTCGGCACCCGCACGATCTTCAACTTGCTTGGACCGCTCACGAACCCGGCGCGGGTTGGCCATCAAGTCGTCGGGGTCTACGATCGGGCGTGGTGCCTACCGATGGCCTCGGCACTCGGCGCGTTGGGCGTGCGGCGCGCCGCGGTCGTGCATGGCGCGGGGAACCTCGACGAGCTGGCGGTTGCGGGCGAAACCCACGTGGCGGTGTTCGATGCGGGCGAGACTCGCGAGCTCGCGGTCACACCGGCGAGCTTCGGGTTGCGCGACGTCGATCCCGCGGGGCTGGCCGGAGGTGATGTCGCGCACAACGCCGGCGTCGCTCGCGAGTTGCTCGCGGGCGAGGCGATCGGGCCGGGCGAACGCCACGAGGCGGCGTTGCACGCGGTCGGGATGACCGTGGCGCTCGCGCTCGCACTGCTCGAGCCGGGCACGCTTGATCTCGGCGCGCTGCCCGCTCACTACGCACGCGCGATTGGCGCGGTGCGCGATGGCGCGGCGCTCGCGGTGCTCGACCGCTGGCGGAAGGCGAGTCGCGCGTGACCGTGCCGTCGATCCTCGAACGGATCCTCGTGAACAAGCGCGTCGAAGCGGCGGCCCTGCGCGCCGTCGCACCGACCGATCGCGTGATCGCGGCGTTGCAGGCGGGCACGCTGGTCAAGGAGCCGAAGCGGTCGCTCGTCGCTGCATTGCGCCGACCGAGCGGCGCGCCGGTGCGCGTGCTCGCCGAGATCAAGCGCGCGTCGCCGTCGGCTGGTGCGATCCGGCTCGACGCGGATCCGGTCGCGATCGCGCGCGAGTACGAGGCCGCTGGCGCCGCCGCGATCTCCGTGCTGACCGAACGCGAGTTCTTCGCGGGAGACATCGCATTCCTCGGCCCGTGCAAGCGCGCGACCCGGATCCCGATCCTGCGCAAAGACTTCCTGATCGATCCAGAGCAAGTCTACGAGGGCATGATGTTCGGCGCCGATGCCGTGCTGCTCATCGTCGCGGCGTTGCCCGGCGATGACCTCGCGGCGATGTTGCAAGCGACGCGCAACTGTCGGGTCGAAGCGCTCGTCGAAGCGCATACGCTCGAAGAAGCCGATCGCGCGCTCGAAGCGGGCGCGACGTTGCTCGGGGTCAATCACCGCGACCTCCACACGTTCGCGATCGACATGACGCTGACCGAGCAGATCGCGAAGCGCGTCCCCGCCGACGTCGTGCTCGTCGCCGAGAGCGGGATCAAGACGAACGGCGACGTCCGCAGGATGGGCGATGCCGGCGCCGACGCCGTGCTCGTCGGCGAGCAGCTGATGCGCGCGCCGTCGCCGGGCGCCGCGCTAGCGGAGCTGTTGCGATGACCCGGATCAAGATCTGCGGCGTGACGCTCGCCGACGACGCTGCGCGAGTCGCGGCCGCGGGCGTCGACTTCATCGGCCTGAACTTCTGGACGAAGTCGAAGCGCTACGTGTCGCCCGATCGCGCGCCGCTGCTCGCCGCCGCTGCTCGCGCGTCGGGAGCCGCGAAGCTGGTCGGCGTGTTCGTCGATCCCGATGTCGACGAGATCGTCGCGATCGCCGCACGCGTCGAGCTCGACGTGATCCAGCTGCACGGCGACGAGGACGCCTCACTCTGCGCGCGAGTCTCGGCGGCGCTGTCTCGCCCGGTGTGGAAGGCGATCGCGGTCAAGTTTGCGCGCGACGTCGAGCATCTCGACGCGTGGCCGGTCGAGGCGGTGGTGCTCGACGCGCCGACGCCTGCTCGCGGCGGAGCCGGCGCACGGTTCGATCACGCGCTCGCGGCTGACGCGCGCCGTAAGTTTCCCGCGCTCAAGATCGTGCTCGCCGGCGGGCTCGACGCGAGCAACGTCGCCGCAGCGATCGCCGCGGTCGATCCATGGGGCGTCGATGTCGCGAGCGGCGTCGAAGCCGGGCCGGGGATCAAAGACCCGGTCAAGCTCGCTACATTTGTCGCCGCGGTGCGAGGAGCAGGCCGATGAGCACGGTGGAAGAGATCGCGCTGCTGCCCGAGCCGGTCCAAGGCCGGTTCGGCCCGTACGGCGGGCAATACGTCGCCGAGACGTTGATGCCGGCGATCACCGAGCTCGACGCCGCGTGGCGCATCGCTCGCGCCGATGCCGGGTTCTGGAACGAGGTCGACAAGCTGCTCGTCGACTACGTCGGCCGGCCGTCGCCGCTGTATCGCGCGCGCCGGCTCTCGGCCGAGGTCGGCGCCGACGTCTATCTCAAGCGCGAGGACCTCAACCACACCGGCGCGCACAAGATCAACAACTGC
>CAZDGY010000542.1:0-4996 GCA_964504685.1 uncultured Kofleriaceae bacterium
CGCTTGCCAGCCGATCACGTCATCGGCCGATTTCGCGCTCGCTGCGGCACGCTCGACCTCGCCGCGCGCCGCGCGTGCGATCGCGTGGCTGTCGGCGACCACGTCCCCGACCAGGCCGAACGCATGGCCGAGCACGTTGCGGACGAGGTTCGAAACCGAGATGCCGAGGTCGCCGGCGCGTTTGCGCAGCTCGGTCTCGAGGCTCTCGGGCACTCGGGTATGGATCACGCGCTCTTTGAGCTCGGGCTCGTCGGGATCGATCGGTGGCTGGCGTGTCACGATGTGATACGTTGTGTATCACGACGTGACACATGTCAAGTTCGGACGCCGCAAGTTGACAAAAGCGACAGCGTCACCAACACTTCCTAAGCGATCACGAAGCGTTAGCTCCGGCGTCAGCCGAGCGCAAGTTGACAAAAGCGACAGCGTCCCCAATGGACATCACCGAAGCGATCGGCCACACGCCGCTGATCGAGCTCAAGCGGCTCGCGGTCGGCCTGCCCAATCGCGTGTTCGTCAAATGCGAGCACATGAATCCGGGCGGCAGCGTGAAAGACCGCACCGCACGCGCACTCATCCTCGACGCCGAAGCGCGCGGCGTGTTGAAGCCGCACCAGAACCCGCCGATGACGATCATCGAGGGCACCGCTGGCAACACCGGGATGGGACTCGCGCTCGTCGCCGGCTCGCGCGGCTATCGCTGCATCTGCGTGATCCCGGAGCGTGTCGCGGTCGACAAGCGCGTCGCGCTGCGCCAGCTCGGCGCCGAGGTCTACATCGCGAAGCCCGGCGGGATGAAGAGCCCGGACAACTTCCGCAACGTCGCGGCGCGGCTCGCCGAAGAGAACGGCTGGTTTCTCGCGAACCAATTCCACAACCCAGCGAACGTGATCGCGCACTACGGCGGCACGGGGGTCACCGCGACCGGCCCCGAGATCTTCGAGCAGACCGGCGGAACGATCGGCGCTTTCGTCAGCGCGGCGGGCACCGGCGGCACGATCAGCGGTGTCGGTCGCTATCTCAAGGAGAGACTGCCCGGGGTGAAGATCGTGATGGCCGATCCGATCGGCTCGGGTTTGGGAGAATGGATCAACACCGGCGAGCTCGGGCCCGACGGCCCGTTCGCGGTCGAGGGCATCGGCTCGGCGACCGTGCCGTCGAATCTGCACCGCGAGGCCGTCGACTGGGCCGAAAAGATCTCGGACGTTGACTCGTTCGCGATGGTCGAGCGGTTGAGCCGCGAAGAAGGCCTGCCGGTCGGAGGCTCGAGCGGCACGAACGTCGTCGCTGCGTTGCGGGTCGCCGCGCGGACCGACATTGTCGGTCCGGTCGTCACGATCGCCGCAGATCTGTGGGATCGCTATCGGTCGACCCCGTGGATGAAGGCGTGGGAAGCGCGCGAAGCCGAAGGGCTCGTGTTCATGCAGCCGTACGTCGCCAAGACGTAGCGCTCACGTCGTGGATTCGCCGCTGCGCGGCGCGAGCAACTTGCGCGCGGTGAACCACAGCAGAGCCGGCGCGAGCACGAGCGCGACGCCGAGACACGTGATCTCGCCGATCATCGCGGCGAGGCCGAACGAGTTGATGCCCTTGTTCTGCGACAACAGCAGCGAGCCCCAGCCGACGATCGTCGTGTAGGAGCAGATGAACACCGCACCGCCGGTGGTCGCGAGCGCGGCGCGTCCAGTGCCCGGCCCTTCTTGGCGCTCGCGGGTGGCGATGTTCACCGAGTACTCGATGCCGATGCCGATCGTGATCGGTAGCGCGACGAAATCTAAGAAATTGATCTTCAGGCCGAGCAACGCACTCGCACCCAGCATCAAGATCGTCCCGGACAGCCCGCATAGGATCGTTACGAGCCCGTGGCGATTCCGTCCAACGACGAGCAGTACGACGAGGATCGCACCGGCGAGCGCGGCGAGCGTCGCGCGCGGGCCATCGGTGAGCACCGCGTCGAGCACGTCCGCGAAGATGAACGACGCGCCACCGAAGTGAACGTCAGCGGGCAAGTGCAACGCGCGAACGTTGTCCGAAAACCGGACGGTATCGTGGGCGTCCCAGATCTCGTAGCCCGACCCCGCGGTCGCGAGGATCAGCTTGCCGCGCGAGTTGTCGTTCTCGATGAACGGCGCGGCGATCGCCTCGGGCACGTCGGCGTCGGTCAGCACGTGGAGGTCGTCGGGCGGGCGCAGGCGCAGCGCCTCGTCTCGCTCCTTCGAATCGAGCGCGTCGATGTCTTTGCTCGAAAGTAGCTCGCGAATCTCGGCGAGCACCGCGAGCTTCTTCGGCTGATCCGCCGGCAGCACGTCGTCCATCGTGTAGAGCTGCGCGAACAACTTGTCGCGCGCCGTACGCGCCAGATCGGCATGCTTTAGCTGCGCGACCAGCGGTGCGACTTCATCGCGGCGATCGACCGCGATCACGAACGCCGAATCGAGTCCCTCGCCGAACGCGCGATCGATCGAGTGCATCCACACCTTTTCGGCGGTGATCGTCGGGCTGTGTGAGCGCAGGTTCTTGAAGTTCGACTCGAACGGGTCCTCGGCGAGGTAGCGCGCGGTGATCGCGCCCGCGAGCACGACGAGCCCGATCGTCGCGATCGCCACCGTACCGAGGCTCTTCGGCAACAGCTTCGCGAGCCAGCCACCGAGCGGCGATGGGTTGCCCGGCTTCATCCCGAGTCGGCGCGCGATCGAGAGCGCCGCGGGCAGCACGGTGTAGGCCGCGATCCAGCACAACAAGATGCCGACGCCGCCGATGATCCCGAAGTGACGGAAGCCGCGGAACACCGTGATGATCAGCGACGCATACGCGACCGCCGCGGTGAGTGCCGCCGCGAGTGTTCCCGCGACGGTATGCGCGAGCGCTCCGGCGAGTGCATCGGGGCCGTCGCGACCGGCGCGCAGCTCCTCGAGATAGCGCGCGGTCACGAGGATGCCGACGTTGATGCCGTTGCCGATCACGATCGACGACAGGAACGCGGTCGCGAGATTCAAGTAGCCGAGCGCGAGGTAGGTGAACGCGAACGTCGCGGCGGTGCCGACCGACAGCGCCCACGACAGCGCGCCTACCGCGAGCACCGAGCGGAAGAACCACAGCATGCCGGCGAGCACGAGGGTGACCGTGACCGCGGTTGCGAGCAGCATGCCGTTCAAGATCGAGTCGTGCTCGGCGACCTCGACTGCGACGCCGCCGGCGATCCCGATGTTCACGCCATGAACCTGCGCGAGCACTTCGCCGCGGACCCGGTCGAGCTCGGCGAGCAGCTCGTTGTCCTTGTCGATGTCGCCCGAGAACGCGGTGTGGACGATCATCGCTTGCAGCGTCTGGTCCTTGCCGACGTACTCGCCCGGATCGTCTTTGTCGACTTCGGCTTTGCGCAGCTGATCGCGGAGATCGCTCGCCGCATCGTGGCCTCCCGGCGTGGTGTCTTCGAGATCGACGTACGCGGGGTTCGCGTCGAGCTTGGCGCGGCGGATCTCGTCAGCGAGCGCTTTGCGCGCCCGAGTCAGGTCATCGAGCTTCGCGAACAGCCAGCGATGATCCCACGCGTACTTGCGCTCGATCGAATGATCGAACGTGACGCCGCTGACCAAGTCTTTCGATAGCCCCTCGATCTTGTCGCGCATCATCAGCGCGGCGCGCCGGCGCTCGGCCGTATGACGCGGCACGAGGGTCGCGCCGAACCCACTCGCGATGTAGACCGCAGACGCGTCGAGATCTTCGACCGCCACCTCGGCGCTGCCGATCACGCGGGCACGCTGCTCGATCGCGCGCAGATCTTGGACCGAGCGCACAGACTGCGGCAGCAGGTACGAGAAGTCCGCGCGGACTTGCAGGCGCGCCGCGGTGAGCCCCGCGACTACGGTGAACGCGATCGAGCCGAGCACGACCAACCAGCGGTTCCGCTCGATCCATCGGGCGTACCGATGGGCGAACGCAGAAGCTGGGATCACGAGCCGACCATGCCTTCCAAGTGCCTGGTTGTCCAGGATTTGCCGGGATTGGAGAAGGCTTGACCCTGGCCACCGATCCGCTAGGTTGCGACACCTAGCCTATGGTCCTCCGCATTGCCCCGCAGGGCACGCCGCAGCCGCCTCCGCCGATCGTCACCGACTCGGCCGAAGCCAAGCTCCGGGTGTGCATGATGGTGACGTACGACATGGCGTCGCCGGGTGGTGGCGTGAAGCACCACGCGCAGCAACTCGCGGCCGCGCTGCGGCGTAACGGTGATGAGGTCACGGTCGTCGGGCCGTCATCCGCGCCGATCAAGGATCCGGACACCAAGACGTTTGGCGGCGTCGTCAATGTTCCCGCGAACGGCTCCGACAACATGCTCGGGATCTTCGTGTCGCCTTTCGCGATCGCGCGATTCTTTCGCGAGCACGAGTTCGACGTCATTCACATCCACGAACCCCTCCAGCCGTCGCTGTCGTATTGGTCGGTGTGGATGACGACGCGCGTGCCTCACGTCGCGACGTTCCACGCGTTCTCCGAAGAGGAGAGCAGAGCGCTCGGCTGGGCGCGCAAGGCGTGGAGCGCGACGATGTTTCCGTGGTTCCAGCGCGCGATCGCGGTGAGCGAACCAGCCGCACGTTACGCGAGCTACGTGTGGAACCGCCCGATGTCGATCATCCCGAACGGGGTGCCGACCGACATCTTCACACCGCCGACGCACAACGGCCACGCGTTCGATGCGCCGGTCAAGCTGCTGTTCGTCGGCCGGCTAGGCGACCGCCGCAAAGGCGCGCCATACCTGTTCGATGCGTATCGCGGGCTCGTCGAGCGCGGCCTGCCGGTGACGCTCGACGTGATCGGCGAGCTCGGTCAAGCCGCGCCTCCGCCGGAGTTGCCGGGACTCAACTATCACGGCGCGGTCGGCTTCGATCGCCTGACCGAGCTGTACCGCGAGTGCGACGTGTTCGTGGCGCCATCGACCGGTCAGGAATCGTTCGGCATCGTGCTGCTCGAAGCGATGGCGTCGGCCAAACCGATC
>CAZDGY010000543.1:0-4995 GCA_964504685.1 uncultured Kofleriaceae bacterium
GCGGGCAAGTGCTCACGCGTTGCGTCGGCCCCGCCGGTCGCTACTACTTCGTGCAACGGGCCGACGCCAGCCCGACCGGCGACACGCTGACCCGCGCCGTGCTGTTCGTCGCAGGTAACGTGACCACCGAGCTCGCGACGACGACGACGCCGCTTGCGGGCCAGGAGCAGATCGTCGATCCCGACGCGCTACCGCTCGACGCGATGTTCTACCGCCACGGCGCAGCGCTGATCGCGATCGCGCTCGACGGGCCCAAGCAGCTCTCGGCGTTCGTCGACGGCCGGCCGATCGCGAAGCGCACCGGCGAGCTCGCGCGCTTCACCGACACCGACGGCGTGCCGTTCGACGCGTTGATCGTCGACCACTCGCCAGCGGGTGCGTTCACGATCTTGCACGTCACCGATCGGATCCGGCCGATCGAGGGCAAGGCCGCGGCACTGATCGCGGCGCGGTCGGCGGCCGCGGCGGCTCGCACCCTACTCGCCGGGCTAGACGATGCCGCGCTCGTCCAATACCGCGACCAGGTGGCGGCGGCCCTGCGCGTCATCGGTGCCGATCCGACGCTCGTCGCCGAGGTTCGCCGACTGGCGAAGCCATAGGCTATCCTCGACGGATGCGCTGGTCTTCGGTTTGCGTGATCGCGATGCTCGCCGGCCCCGCGACCGCGGCGCCCGCGCTCCACGTCAGCTACGACGCCGAGCACCTCGATCTCGACCACCACATCCTGCAGTTCAAGCCGTCGCGCGCAGTGACTGAAGCGACTCTCGCGGTGTTCGGCGACGACGGCAGCGCGATCGATGCGAACAAGCTTACGTACCAGGACTCCGCGCCGAACACCTGGCTATCGATCAACTGGGTGCCGCACGGCACGGCGAACGTGCTGCGGATGACGCTCCGGGTCGTTGCCGCGGATGGCGCGGTCACGAACGTCGAGCTCATTCCGTGGTCGGCGACGATCGATCACGACGACGTCAACTTCCGCACCGACAGCTCGACGATCGACGACAGCGAGCGCGCGAAGGTCGATGCGAGCGCCGCCAAGATCGCCGAGGTCGTGACGCGGATCGGCATGCATATCAAGCTGACGCTCTATGTCGCCGGCCATACCGACACGGTCGGGCCGAGTGACAAGAACCGCAAGCTGTCGCTCGACCGCGCGATCGCGATCGGGCACTACCTCGCCGCGCATGGCGTCACCGTACCGATCGTGGTCGCGGGATTCGGCGAAGACGTCCTCAAGGTGAAGACGCCCGACAACACCGATGAGGCCGCGAATCGGCGCGCCGACTACGTGCTGGGTCCGTCCGGCGGGACGCCTCCGTTCAAGGGCGGCTACCTCAAGGTCAAAGCAGGGTGGCGGCCGCTCCGCTGACTACGCTCGCGCAGCTCGTCGCGTGGTCCACGTTGCCCACGCGGTGACTGCCGCGAGCACGACGAGGCAGCCGACGCCAAGCGCGACGTAGCGCTCGACCATTCGGTGCACGCTCCAGCCGTACACGTCGGTGAGCTTCGACGGGTCGGACAGCCCGACGCCTTCGATCTCGCCGAACGGAATGACGTCGGTATCGCTGCGAGCCGACCACCATGTGGCGAACGTGTCGACATACGCCGCCGCGCCGATCGCGACAAATCCCCAGCGCAACCCGCCGCGACGAAACCGCGGCACGAAGAAGCTCGCCATCAGCAGCGCGCCGAGCACCATCGCGCCGCCATCGCCGCCGAAAATGATCGCGGTCTGCGCTTGCGGCTCGGTCAGCCCGAACGTGCCGATCAGTTGCAGGAGCGCGAGTGCGATCCCGAGCGCGAGCAACCAGCGCCGCTCGAACTTGTTCCCGAGATAGCAAATCGCGGCTTCCGCCGTGGCCAACGCGATCGGCGCGAGCGTGCCGCGAGCCGCTGGAATCAGCGTCTTCCACAGCGTCGGGATCGCGGCGAAACCGCAGAACCACCCGGTCAGCGCATGACCGAGCTCGTGCACCATCATCGTCAGAAACGTGCGCTGCAAGTAGTGACCGAACGACCACGCGTGGAACGCGAGCGCGACGACGAGTGCCGCCGGAACGACCGCGGCGCGCAGCTTCCACTCGCGCTCCAGATCGACGTCACTATCGTCCACGCTCAATCGTATTCGGGCTCGCGCGCGATCCCGAGTAAAATGTCAGCCATCGCGTCGCGCACTTCGGGCAGGGTCAGCAGATCTCGCGTCACGCGCTGCGCCGCCCGGCCGCGCCGCCATGTCCACAACCCGACCGACTTCGCGTTCGTCAGATCGAGGCAATAGTAAACGCCGGTTTCGGTGATCTGATCCTCGGTCTCGACGCCCACGACGACGAGATCGGGGAGGCTCGCATCGCTGCGATCGTCGACGTGCTCGGAGAACGTGCGAAGCGAGGTCCACGCAGCCGGCAACCACGGGCGGAACGGCAGCGCTTCGGCGATCTCGATCGTGTCAAATACGCGGATCACGTCGGCTGGAATCGACCGGCCCAACCTGGAGCCAACGTCATCCCACGAAGGTTGCCGCCGGACCACGATTACTCGGGCGGACGGACTTGGTCGGCGGGCACGACTTCGTCGGTGTTCGGCCGCGCCACGACCTCGAACCGCGCGTGGGCCGGCACCTTCGCGCGCTCTTCCGGCGTCATCAGCGCGAACTCGAGCTGACCGAGCCGCTCGATCTCGGCCAGCGCGTTGAAGCCGCCAATGAACTGACCGCGCAGATAGACGTACGGCACGGTGTGCTGCTTGGTCTCGTTGATCAGACTCACGAGCTTCGCCTCGTGCTCCGGCTCCTCGAGATCGATGTTATCGAAGTCGACCTTGAGGCGCTCGAGGATGGTGATCGCGCGCCCGGTCCACGGACAGCTCTTCTTGCCGAAGATCTGCGCCTTGACGCTCGCATCGCCGAACCCGGCGACGGAGGCAGACGGCTTCGCTGCAGGCGTCACCGCGGCGACCTCGGCCTTGCGCTCCGCGACGCGCGTCGCCTTCGCGGTCACTTCTTGCTTGGACTCGAAGCTCTTGCCGAGCAGCTTCGCAAACCGCTTGCGGGCCGCGACGTAGCGCGGGTCGACCGCGACCTTGTCGGTCAGGTAGTCGCGAATCTCACCACCGATCTCGTCCGCGCGGTTCAGCGCGGAGAACAGCTTGGCGGTGGCGCGCTTGGTCAGCGTCGGGTCTTCGGAGGGCATCGCAGGGTTGTTAACAGATTCCGACCGCATCGGCGAGCCCGAAGATAAGCTCCAACTATGCACGCAGGTTGGAAATTTCTCATCGTCGCCATCACCGTCTACGCGATCGCTGCCACCGTCTGGCTGCTCGACATGATCAAAAAGGTCGGCCCGCGCGTGACTCCGGCGATGTGGGATGACGTGACCGGTGAGCTCAAAGTCGGCATGTGGTTCATCGGGATCACGGCGTTACTCGTGATCGCATTCGAGGGCTATCAGTTCTTCAAGCGGATGGACGCGAAGGCGCCCTGACCTCGTTCACACGTCGCAACGCCGGCGCAACGAACCTAGCGGATCGGCAGCGCATCGTAGGGCTCAGGAGGTCCTCATGAACGTCTCGTCCTATTTCGCCCTGGGCCTGGTCGGGGCCATCGTCAGCGGCTGCACGTACGCGAGCATCGGCTCTGGTGAGGTCGGGGTCGTCCGCACGCCGGGTGGCATGGATCAGCACGTCTATACCGCCGGCGATTGGAAGATCGGCGGCGACGACAAGGCCACGATCTACAGCGTTCGCTCGCAGGAGCGCTCGGAGCGGCTCGACGTCCAATCGTCGGACGGCCTCGGCATCACGCTCGATACATCGATCCGTTACCACGTCGTGCCGGGTGAAGTCGTGGCGCTCGACCAAGAGCTCGGGCCCAACTTCTACGACGTGTTGATCGGCCCGACGCTGAAGTCGCAAGCGCGGCGGGTCGTCGGTCGGTATACGCCGGATCAGATCTACTCGACCGAGCGCGAACAGATCGAGAAAGAGATCCGCGAGGGCGTCGATACCGCGGTCAAGGGCCGTCACGTCGTGCTCGAGGCGGTGCTCGTGCGCAACGTCGTGCTGCCGCCGCAGCTGCAAGCTGCGATCACGAACAAGCTCGAGGCCGAGCAGTCGGCGCTCAAGATGAAGTTCGTGATCGCACAACAAGAGGCCGAGGATCAGAAGTCGCTCGAAGAGAGCAAGGCGAAGGCCGAGCGCGACAAGATCGAGGCCGATGCCGCAGCGGAGTCCGCGCGCACGCGGGCGCAGACCGAGGCCGATGGCACCCGCATCGCCGCGCAAGCCGCGGCCGACGCGAAGCGGCTGGACGCACAGGCGACCGACGACTACGAAAAGCTCGTCAGCCAACACCTGAGCGCCGCGATCTTGAAGCTCCAGGAGATCGCCGCGCAGAAAGCGCTCGCCGACTCGCCCAACGCGAAGCTCGTGTTGATGGGAGCGGGCGCGTCGACCGGCAAGACCGTGCTCGACCTGCGCGGCGCGCAGTAATCAGAGCAGATGGCGCGTGAGGCGAGCACCGCTATCGAGCATGAGCTGCTCCATGAACCGTCCGCCGGACGCTTGGCTCACCACGTAGAGCGAGTTGGCGCGCACCTCGAGGTATACGAATTGCTCGTACTCCGAATGCCCGACGCCCAGGCCAGGCACATGGGCCTTCCAGCGCACCTCGCCGTCGCTCGCGCGGACGCGCGTGAGCTCGACCCCATCGTCGGAGATAGCGCACCAATTCGCGATCACGAGGTCGCCATCGGGCAACTCGACGATCTCGTTGGCCGACACGAACGTGTTGGCAGGCGTCCCGAGCGTCCACACGACCTTGCCTGAGTCGGCGATCCGCGCGATCTGCTTGTCGCTGACCACGATGAGGCCGCCGCCGATCGGGTAGATCGACGCGATCTCTTCGTGCAGGCGATAGAGCTCGTGGCCGGCGCGATCGAACACGATCGAGATACCGGCGGAGCCGCGCTCGACCGCGATCTCATGGCGGGAGTCGAC
>CAZDGY010000544.1:0-4993 GCA_964504685.1 uncultured Kofleriaceae bacterium
ACCGGCGGGGCGGTCAGCACGATCGCGGCGGTGAACAGCAGCCCGAGCACGATCGCGCCGGCGAGACTCTCGAACCGATGGATCCACAAGAAGTCCCACGGCAACGCACCGAAATAGCCGGCGGCGATCCACAGCGCGACGATCACGACGAACACGCGCAGGCCGTTGAGCCGGTAGGGCAGCCTCTCGCCCGCGGCGTCGCGCACGTAGCCCGAGACCGCGCGCGCAGGCACCACGAGCTGGAGCACGACGACGAGCGCGTAGACCAACCACGGCGTGAAGAATCCGATCACTCGAGATCCGCGGTGTTGCGCGCCATGACGCCGATCGCGGCGCGTCGGGTGAGCACGCGGCCGAGCACCAGGCGCGCGAGCTTGTTGACGCCGCCGGGCACGACGATCGGCCGCTTGCCGAGCGCGGCGAGCGTGAGCTGTGCGACCCGCGCCGGTTCGAGCGTTCCGGGCGCATCCTTCTTCGCGGTGGCGAGGTAGCCGGGCGTGCGGATCGCACCGGCGCACGACACCAACACGTCCACCCCCTTGGGCCGCAGCTCGCTCCACAAGCTCTCGCCGAGCACGATATTGAACGCCTTGCTGGATGCGTACGCAGCGAGCCGTGGCGAGCCCTGAAACCCAGCGAGCGACGACATCAGCACGATCCCGCCGCGCTGGCGCTCGACCATCGCCGGAGCGAGCGCATGCACGAAGCGCAGCGGACCGCGCGCGTTCACGTCGACGACGCGAAGCGCATCCTCGAGCGGGCGCTCGAGCAGCGGCGCCACGAACGAATAGGCCGCGTTGTAGACGCCGAGGCCGATCGGGATCTCCTGCGCGAGAGCGGCCAGCTGCTCGCCCCAACCATCGGCGCCGAGATCGAGCGCGAGCGTACGAACCTCGATCGCGTGGGCCGCGCGCAACCTTTCGGCCGCTTCGCCGAGCACGTCGGCGCGGCGCGCGATCAGCACGACATTGCAGCCGCGCCGGGCAATGCCCTCGGCGAACGCCGCCCCGAGCCCCTCGGAAGCGCCGGCGACCACTGCCCAGCGCCCGTACTTGTCGGCGAACGACTTCTTCACGCCGCTCGGGTGTAACACGCGCGGCTAGCGCTTAAGGTGCGCGGCTTCGCCGCGTCATCTTGTTGAACGCCGGCGAAGATCGCGGAGGCCTCGTGCGGCTGCCTTGCGAGGGCGCCCCGGACCCGCTCGCGCGACGGCGCAGGCGCTGGTGGTTCCGGCGCCTCCGCGAAGGGACGCCGCTGCGCGGCGATCGCGCTAGCGCGCGAGCAGGTGGTTTACAACGGGCCTAGCGTCTCCTCGCGCGCCTGCGCTCGCTCCCCGTGGCTGTCCCTCGCGGCGCGCCGCACTCGGCGACGTGATCTCGATCGCCGCACGTCCATGCGATGCGCGCTCGTCGACCCGTGCCAGCCCAGCGTAGAAAGGGCCGATCACTTCGAAGAATGACCTGGCAGCCTTGCTGTAGAACAGATGTGACATGACGGGCGACGGCGACGACGACGACTTGCCGATCCGGGTCGACTTTCGCGACCCCGAGACCGCGCGCACCTGGATCGAGGACACGCGAATCCGGCGTCCGTATCGGCCGCGCTTCTTCGCTGCGTTTTGCGCCGCGTTGGCCTCGCGCTCGAAGCTTCGCATCCTGGAGCTCGGCTCGGGCCCTGGTCAGCTCGCCCGCGAAATCCTCATGCATTGCGACGTGCACACCTACTTCGCGCTCGACTTCTCAGCCGCCATGCACGCCATCGCCGCCGCGCATCTCGGCGAGCTCGCGAGCCGGGTGACGTTCGTGACGCGCGACTTTCGCGAGCCGGCGTGGGCAGCCAACCTCGGCACGTTCGATGCGCTCGTCACGTTGCAGGCCGCGCACGAGACGCGTCACAAGCGCCATTTGGTGCCGCTGCTCGAACGCGCACGCACGGTCGTCGCGCCCGGCGGCGTGCTGCTCTACGCGGACGGATACCTGACTCCTGAAACGAAATTGGCGGCACTATTCGCTACGCGCGCCGACCAGCCGCTTGCCCTCCAGCACGCAGGTTTCGTTGACGTCGAGCTACGTCACGAGGAAGGGAACATGGCGCTGTGGTGCGGAACGAACCCGGTTGCTGCCGGCACGAGCCGCTAGGCACGGTGACTCGCATTGCTCTTTGCAGGTTTCTCGGGGCGATCGAGACCACGTCGCCGAGTGCGGCGCGCCGCGAGGGACAGCCCCGGAGAGCCGAGGGTAGGCGCGCGATGAGACGCAAGCCCACGCGGTCAACACTCCAACTCGCGCGCCAGCGCGATCGCCGCGCAGCGGCGTCGCTCCGCGGAGACGCCGGAACCACTACCGCCTGCGCCGTCACCCGAGCGAGTCCGGGGCGCCCTCGCAAGGCAGCCGCACGAGGCCTCCCGCGATCTTCGCGAACCCACTACAAATGACGCGGCGAAGCCGCGCACCTTCTAGCTCTTGAAGAATTCGCGGATCGTCTTGACCCGCTCGCGGATGATCAGCGGCAGCCGCCACGCACGGCCGAGCTTCATCAGCTGCGCGTCGCACAGGATGTCGCCCATCTCGAACAGCGTGCGATCGAACGGCATCCAGAACGGATCGGGGCCACTCGAGCCATCGATGATCAGCGCCTTCGGTCGCAGGAACGTGGCCAACGCGTGCACGCTGTTCGCGACGCCGTGGCCGGTCTCGCGCGTGCCGCTCCATGGCAGCGATGCGACCGCGCCGGTGAACGCGTGGTTGTTGATCGTCGTGATCCCGACGTCGAGCTGCGCGGCGAGCTGTTCGCCACGGTCGAGGTTGCGCGTCCAGATCGACGTGCCGAGCCCGTAGCGCGCGCGGTTGACGCGGCGGACCGCATCGGCGGCGCCGTCGACGCGGATCACGGCGAGCACCGGCCCGAACGTCTCGTCGCGCACGATCGCCATGTCCTCGGTGCAGTGATCGAGGATCGTGGGTTGGAAGAACAGCCCGTCGCCGGTCGCGGCGCCACCGCACACGAGCTTTGCGCCTTTGCTGATCGCCTCGCCGACTTGGTCTTTGACGATCTCGAGCTGTCGGCGATTGCCGAGCGGCGAGATGTCCGCGTACGGCGCGGGCCCGACGCGCAGCCGTTGCCACGCGTTCGCGAAGCGCCCGACGATGTCGTCCGCGACGTGCTCCTCGACGAGCAGCACTTCGATCGCGCCGCACGCCTGGCCGACGTTCGCGAGCGCCCAGTGCGTGATGCCGGCGACGGTGCGCACGCGGTCGCAGTCGGCGAGCACGATCGCGGCGTCCTTGCCGCCCATCTCGACGCTCGACGGAATGCCGCGCTCGGCGCATTGCAACCGCACGAGCCGGCCGGTCTTCGGCGAGCCGGTGAACGCGCACGCGTCGATGCCCGCGTCGATCAGCGCGGAGCCGACCGCGCCGTCGCCGTGGACGTAGGCGATCAAGCCCTCTGGCAGCTCGGCGGCGAGCGCATCGACGAACCACTGCGTCGTGCGCGGCGAATACTCCGACGGCTTGACGACGCAGCCGTTGCCCGCGAGCAGCGCCGGATACACCGCGCGATACAAGCCGGCGATCGGAAAGTTCCACGGCGCGATCACGCCGATCACGCCGCGCGGCACTTGGTCGATGAACGCGCGTTTGCCCGCGAACGACACCGGGTTGAGCCGGATGCGACGACGCGCGACCGCCGGCTTCACGACGCCGATCCACTGCTTGAGCATGTCGAGGTGGCCGATGCCCTCGTCGAACATCGCCTCGACTTCGAGCTTGCCGACTTCTTCGCGCGACAGCGCCATCGCTTCGGCGCGGCGCTCGAGCATCGACTTCGCGGCGCGCGTCATGATCCGCGCTCGCTCCGCGAACGGTACGTCCTTCCAGCTCGCCTGCGCTTTGCGCGCGTTGGCGACGGCGCTGCGGATCTGCTCGTCGGTCGCGCGCGGGACTGCCGGCAACGCGTGCAAGTCGATCGGGCAGATGCGGCTCGAGCTGGCTCCGCTCGACGACAGCGGCGTGGTGACGACGTTCATGTCGTGACTTTTACCTCGCTACGTACCCGCCAGACCAGCGGAAGTAGAGAGCCGACCAACACCCACGCGAGCTGTGACAAATGGGCGAGCAGGGCGATCGAGACCGCGCCGCTCGCCGGCAGCCCGATCGCCGACGACGCGAGCGTGAAATTGCCCTCTTGCACGCCGAGTTGGGCCGGCACGAGGTCGCCGATCGCCGCGCCGAGCAAGTGAATGCCCTCCACCGTCAGCGCCGGGATGATGCCGACGACCCCGCCGATCGCCGCGATCAACACCGCCTTCTGGCCGACCTCGATAACGCGGCCGGCGAGCTCCCAGCCGATCGCGCCCATCGGAATGCCCGGCTGGCGTGCGAACGCCGCGTCGAGCTCGCTGCCGAACTGCTGAGCGCGCGAAAACCGGCGGCCGATCCAGGCGCCGATCCGCGAGCGACTCGTCGCGAACAGCACGACCGTGCCGATCGCGAGCACGACGACCGCGTTGATCCCGATCGCGAGTGGCAGCCAGGTGAAGCCGACCGCAGCGACCGCGGCGATCGTCGCGACGATCGACATCACGCCGTGCGCGACCATCACGACGCCTTGCATCCGGGCGGCGGCCGCGGCGGCGGTGCCCTTACCGACGTACTTAGCTAACAGCGATGCGCGAGTCGCCTCGGCGACGGCGCGGCCGGCAGGGAGCAGGCCGTTGACCGCAAAGCCAACGAGCCCCGCGCGAACGAGCGCAGACGGCGGCAAGTCGCGCGCGGCATCGCCGTAGAGCGCTCGCAGCGCCATCATCGAGCACGCGAGGCCCAAGCCGTCGAGGGCGAGGATCACCGGGAGATACAGCGCCGCACCGGCGAGCGCGCCGGAGACCTTGTCCCAGCCGAGCCCGCGCAAGATCAAGATGACGCCAGCGACCCCGCAGGCTGCAACAGCGATGCGGACCGGCGTCGAGCGCGCCGCCGCGATGATCTTGCCGATC
>CAZDGY010000545.1:0-4975 GCA_964504685.1 uncultured Kofleriaceae bacterium
CGAGCCGTTCATCAAGATCAACTGCGCCGCGATCCCGAAGACGCTGATGGAGTCGGAGCTGTTCGGCTACGAGAAGGGCGCGTTCACGGGCGCGACCTCGAGCAAGCCCGGGCGGTTCGAGCTCGCCGACGGCGGCACGCTGTTCCTCGACGAGATCGGCGAGATCCCGGTCGAGATGCAGGTCAAGCTGCTGCGCGCGATCCAGGAGAGCGAGTTCGAACGGGTCGGCGGGATCAAGACGCTCAAGGTCGACGTCCGGCTGATCACCGCGACGAACCGCGACCTCGAGCAAGAGGTCGCACGCGGCAACTTCCGCGACGACCTGTTCTATCGGCTCAACGTCGTGCCGTTGCAGATCCCGCCGCTGCGCAAACGCACCGGCGATATCCCGTTGCTCGTCCAGCACATCATTCGAAAGTTCAACGAGCGGCTGAAGAAGAGCATCTCGGGCATCGCCGACGACGCGCTCGCGGCGCTCGAGACCCACAACTGGCCGGGCAACATCCGCGAGCTCGAGAACGTCCTCGAGCGCACGATCTTGTTCGCGAAGGGCGAGCGCATCGAGCGCGCCGATCTCCAGCTGTCGACGACCGCCCCCGCCGCGGTGCCGCAACCGGTTCCGGAGCCTGCGCGCGCGAACGAATCGCAACCGATGGCGCCGGTCGGCGACGACGACGATGGCGACGCTGCCGGCGAGGTCTCCGGCTCGCTCAAGGACGCAGTGCGCGCGGAAACCGCACGGGTCGAGCGCGAGCTGATCGTCAAGGCGCTCGACGAGACCAGTGGCAACGTGACCCAGGCCGCGCGCCTGCTCAAGATCAGCCGCAAGAGCTTGCAGATGAAGATGAAGGAGTTCGGGCTGCGAGACCGGGAGGCCTGAGGACGATCGATCGGCTGTCCGGCGCAGCAAGGACGGCCGAATCCTCAGTCCGAAGGCCCTCCGGAACGGAGGCGTGATGTTAGGCTCGGCGTCGGTGCTCCGTCGCATCGCCTTCGCTTCGATCTCGTTCGGCGCCGCCGCGACCGCGCGCGCGAACCCGGCCGGCACCGTGCCGACCGCGGGCGGCGTGTTCGCGACGGTCGACTATCAGTACGAGCAAGACAGCTCGACGATCACGCGCGAATACCTCGACGCCGGCACCGATCCGAGCGCGCCGCTGCCGACGCACCGCGACTTCTCGTTCCACCAGTACAAGCACACGATCACGCCGAAGGTCGACATCGGCATCCTGCCCGGTCTGTGGCTGTCCGCCGACTTGCCGATCGTCATCAACCAAGCGCGCGAGCTTCGACTCGGCACCGACGTCGGTCGCGACACCTCGCCGACCGTCGCCGGGGGCTTGCTCCCCGCGAGCGGGTTCGACGCGCGCGATCCGAGCACGGCGACGACCGGCGACCTGATGTTCCGCGGCCCTGATCGCCACGGTATCGATCAGGTCTCGTTCGGGTTCGGCGTCGCGCCGATGAGCCAAGCCGACGACGACACCAAGCCGACTTGGAAGATGGGCGCGGACTTCAAGCTCGCAGTCGGCAAGGTCATGCGCTTCGATCGCATGGATCCGAGCAGCTCGACCGGCGTCGGCTCGGGCGTGCACGAGTTGAAGCTGTGGACCTCGTTCGATCGCAAGCTCGGGTGGGCCGAGCCGTGGGCGCAGTTTTTTTGGCAGGTCCCGGTCGGGGTCAACGGTGCGTCGCTGTTCCAGAACCCCGGTTTCGGCGCCGATAACGTCCAGAAGGGCCAACAGGCCGGTGCGTCATTTGGCCTCGAGGCCTACGCGATCGATGACGGCGACCACAACAGGGTCAGCCTCGAGCTGTCGACTCGCGTCGTCGCCCACTTCGAGGGGCGTGATTACAGCGAGATGTGGGAGGTGTTCGACTATGCCAGCGACGCTCGAGTCGATGGCAATCCGCTCGTGCTCGACTCAGACCCGACCAGCGCGGGGCTCCAGGCGCTGAGCCACCCCGGCATCACGAACATCGAGAACTACATCGAGACCGCAGCCCGGGTCGCGATCCGCGCCCAGCTCGGCCCGCACGTCCGGTTCGCCGCGCTTGGTGACCTCGTCTGGAAGTCGGACCACATCATCACGTTCGCCGACGCCGGCATCGATCGCAACGGCGATGACTTGATCAACTCGGGCACCGCCGAGGTCAACCCGCTGCACTCCGACGCGATCGACATGGTCGGCCACCGCTACCACTCGATCGAAAACCTCGGCATCGTGATCGGCATCCAGGGCGAAGTCCTGTTCTAGGGCGCCCCACCGCTAAGGACTTCAATAAGGCACGCCCCCGGCCTCTAGGCCGGAATTGAGGGCCCCGCCGAAATTCGTAGGGGAGTCCGCGCGAAGCTCTGCGGCTTGCGTTACGATGGTTACATCAATGCTCGCCCGGCGAATCATCGCCGTATCGCCGGACAAGACCACCGCCAAGAGGCTCGCGGTCTCGCTTAAAGCTGCCGGCGGTGCGGTCGACGCGCACGCGTCTCTAGACGAGCTCGGCAAGGGCGAGCTCCAGGCCTCGCTGGTCGTTATTCACCTCGAAGGTGAGCTCGCGAACGCCCACCTCGAGCTCGTCCCGCGGCTGACCGGGGACGCGCGGGTCATCGCGATCCTGCCCAAGCCAGACCTCTCCACCACGATCGACGTCATGCAGTCGTCGCCGCGGATCATCGGCGTGATGACGGTCGATCAGCTCGATAGCAACGAGCTCGCCGCGATGGCGACTCGCGTGCTCGCCGGCGACATCTTCGGCCTCGACAAGATCATCCCGTGGGGCACGCAGATCCACTCGCAGCTGGTCGGCGATTACCAAGAGAAGTCGCTGTGTATCTCGCAGATCTCGGAGTTCGCCGAGCTGATGGGCGTGCGGCGCAAGTACCGCGAGTCGATCGAGCAGTGCGTCGACGAGATGCTGATGAACGCGTTGTACGACGCGCCAATCGACGAGCAAGGCCAGCCGATCTTCGCCGACATCCCGACGCGGACCCGGATCTCGCTGCGGGTCGAGCAGAAGATCTTCGTGCAGTACGCGTGCGACGGTAAGCGCTTCGCGGTGTCGGTGCGCGATGCGTTCGGCACGCTCGAGCGCGATACGGTCTTGAAGTACGTCTATAAGTGCCTGCACGCCGATCAGCAGATCGACCGCAAGGCCGGCGGCGCGGGCCTCGGCCTGTACCTGATGGTCAACTCCGCATCGACGCTGTACTTCGACGTGTTGCCCGGCGTCGCGACCGAAGCGGTCACCGTGTTCGATCTCGACGTCCCGAAGCTCCAGCTCGAGCGGTTCGGGTTCTTCACCGAAAAGATCGACGCCGCCGGTCGGCTCGCGAGTGGGCCGTCGCGGCGGCTGCCGGCGGGCGCCTCGCACCCGGTCGAGCGCCGGACGACCGTGTCTGCCGGTTCGACCCCACGAGCGCTGCTCGCGGTCCTGATCCTCGCGATCGTGGCGACGCTCGGCCTGACCGGCGTGATGATCTGGCCGCGACTGTTCGGCGCCGCAAAGGCGCAGGTGACGATCACGACCGTGCCGAAGGGCGCGATGATCGAGATCGAGGGTCACAACGCCGGCACGACGACTGACGGCACGCTCGTCATCGGCGATCTCGAGACCGGGCGCGCCTACCCTGTCGTCGCGAAGCTACCTGGCTACGAGCAAAAGCAGACGGTGGTGCAACCGCACGCCGGCACGAACCAGCTCACGCTCGAGCTCGTCGCCCTCGGCGCGACCGTGTTCGTCGATTCGCAACCGACCGGCGCGTCGATCGAGATCGATGGCAAGCCCGTCGGCACCACGCCGATGACGTTGACCTCACTACCTCCCGGCACGTCGGCCTCGGTCGTGTTCAAGAAGGCCGGCTATCACGATGCGGTTACCCACCTCGACGTCCCCGGCCCGGGCAAAGAGGTCAAGATCATGCAGCCGATGTCGATCACCGACGACCTCGCGCGCATTCGCCTCGAGTCCGAGCCACCGGGCGCGCAAGTCACGCAGAACGGCCAGTTGCTCGCCGCGGTGACCACGCCGTGCGAGGTGCTCGTCGAAGCGGGCAAGCAGCAGCACTTCGTGCTCAACCTCGCGAAGCACGTGCCTGGCTTCATCGACCTCGTGCCGTCGCGCGGCGCGGAGGTTACGAAGACCGCGCAGCTCGCCGACGGTTGGATGCTCAACATCGAGAGCACGGTCGACGGAAAGATCACCGTTGGCGGCGCGCCGTACTGCGCCGGCATGTCGACGCCGGCCCACTGCATCGTCACGCCCGGCAAGCACGCGGTGGAGTTCACCGGCGCGGCGGGCGTACGCTCGACCCGGCTGGTCACGACCGGCAAGGCCGACGTCACCGAGCGGTTCGAGTTTGGCGTCGTCGTCGCGGGCCCGGGCAAGACGCTATCGTTTGCGGGAAGCACCGGCGTCCGGCGCGCGGTGCTCGAGGTTGGCCAGCACAGCGTCACGGTCACCGACGAGTCCGGCTCGCACGCCACCACGGTGCGAGTGACGGCAAACGCGACCGTCGTCGCGAACTGACCGTCGCCTACGTAGCTCGTAAGTGCGGTACAACTCGATCGGGTGAGCGAGGTCCATACCCAGCTCCTGACCGACGCCACGAGCGGCGAGCTCGTGCAGCGCAGCTTTCGGCTTCGCGTCTCGGCCGGACCGGACGCGGGCAAGCAGCACGTGCTCGACGCCGGCACCACGATGGTCGGCACCCACACCGACAACGACCTCGTGCTCACCGACTCGACCGTGTCGCGTCACCATCTCGAGATCCGGATGCGCCGCGACGGGATCGAGGTTCGCGATCTCGAGACCACGAACGGCACGAAGCACGGCGCTGCGAAGGTCGGCCAAGTCGTGCTGACCGGCGCCGCGCGACTGCGGCTCGGCAAGCACACCGAGCTCGACGTCGAGCCGGTCGATGCCCATGTCGAGCTCGGCGATTGGAGCGAGCCGACGTTCGGCGACGTGATCGGCA
>CAZDGY010000546.1:0-4966 GCA_964504685.1 uncultured Kofleriaceae bacterium
CGCATCGTTGGTCGCGAACCGCGCCGTCGTATCGACGCTACCGGCTTTGCCGCCGGCTAGCGGGCGTTGCTGTTCGTCGCGCGCGGGCACATCGGCCTTCGCAGCGACGGAGTTGTCGTTCGGCTGGTCGCTGTCGGCGAGCTCTTTCGGCGACGGGTCGCGATGGTTGACCTCGAGCGCGCGCTGCGGCTTGCCGACCGCTACATGCGCAGGAGCAGCGTTGCGCAACGAGTCGCCGCCCATGTAGCCGCCGAAGTCGGACGCCGAGTCTTTCTGAGCGGCGCCCTTCGGGCCCGCGGCGATCGCCTCGCCCTTCGCGCCGCGATGACCGTCGACGCGCTCGAGCTTGACGTCGTAGCCGGTTGCCGAGCCGAGTTGACCCAACTGCGATTTCGTCAGCTCGCGCTCGTCGAGGGCCTCGGTGGTCGGGGGCGTCGCCGCGACCGCGCCGACCGGCGGCTGCGCAGGTTTCGGTGCAGCGCCCGGGTCCGGCGAGTCGGCCGCGCGGGCCGCTTGCTCGACGGGTGCCGCTTTGTCCGCGGTCTCGTGACCCGCGACCGGCGCGGTCTTGTCGACGTACGGATCGCCTTTGCGCAGGTACATCGTGCCGGCAACGCCGACCACGACGACCAGCATCGCCGCCGCGGCGACGCCCGGATGCGATGCGAACGTGCGAACAAACCGCGCAAACCAGCCTTCGGTTTCGGTGCTGCCGTCGTGGCGAGTGACGCGCTTCGGCGCCCGGCGCGCGGCCTCTTGCAGCAGCAACGCCGACACCGCCTGCGGCGGATCGAGCTGGACCGCGAAGATCTGGCTGTCGCGAACGGCCTCGCGAGCGCGCGTCAGATCATCGAGTGCCGAGCGGTCCGCCGGATGCGACTCGAGGTGCGCCGACAGTCGCGCCTCATCGGCGGGCGTGAGCTCGCCGTAGAGGGCGCCGATCAGCAGCGCGTCGATGTCGTGGGTTTCAACCATGAGCCCGGGTTCCTTATACTACGTGTACCAGTCGAGAGACCAAGGCGCGAGGTGAGCGAGATCGGGCACTTGGCGCCCGTTTGGGCGCCGACTCGATCTAACTTCAGGCTCGGGACTTGTTCTCGCAGATACAAACGCGGGAACGGCTCGGGCGATCTAACGTGGTGCTGAACGTGCAACTCGGACGGGGTCGCACCCGCAACCCGTCGATTTTACGGTCACTCCTTGTTCGGCGTGCAGTTCCACTCGACTTGGTCGATCGCCCACGAGTCGTCGCCGCAGACCGACGCCGACGCATCGGTGCTCTGCATCGACGCTTCGGTGAGCGCGAGCTTCATCGAGCCGGGGTGGACGGCGCGGCGCTTGCGCGACTCCGGGGCACACACGACGCGCCACGAGATCGAGCAGTCGACCGGGATCGTGCAGCTGTTGTGGACGGTGAACTCGACCTGCGCGTCGCCCTTGTCGACCTGGTCAAACGCGGTGCACTCGGACAGCGACTTCTTGCCGCCGCGATCGGCGAGCGCGACGGGAGCGAGAATCGTGATGGCGAGGGCGCAGGTCGCCCATCGCGCCCAGTGAGTGGATCGCATGGCAAGACTCCAGTGGAAAACCGGACGCACGGCGCGCCAGGACACCTGTCGCTGCGCTGCGGGATTGCAGCGGCGCCGTCGGTGTTCGCAGAGATAGACAACGACCCCCGCCGGCGGTTTCGGATTTCTGCAGGGACGTGCAAGATCCTCGAATGACTGGTCCGCTCGACGTGTTTCGCGACGGTGTGCTCGCCGGCCGGGTGGCGCTGATCACCGGCGGCGGCACCGGCATCTGCCGGGGTATCGCACATGCCTACGCGCGGTTCGGCGCCGATGTCTGCATCGTCAGTCGCAAGCAAGACGTGATCGACAAGACCGCAGCCGAGCTCGCCGCCGAGACGGGGCGCGAGGTGCTCGCGGTCGCCGCCGATGTCCGAGATCCGGACGCGATCGCGCGCGCCGTTGCAGCGTGTGTTGCGAAGTTCGGCAAGCTCGACACGCTGGTCAACGGCGCGGCTGGCAACTTCCTCGCGCCGGTCGCGTCTCTGTCGCCGAATGCGTTTCGCACCGTCATCGACATCGATCTCAACGGCACGTTCTTGGCGTCGCGCGCGGTGTTCGAGTCGCTGCGTTCGACCGGCACCGGCCTCGTGCTCAACATCAGCGCGACGCTGCACTACCACGGCACGCCGTTACAGGCGCACGCCGCTGCGGCGAAGGCCGGCGTCGACGCGCTGACTCGCAACCTCGCCGTCGAGTGGGGCCGGTTCGGCATTCGCGCGTGCGCGATCGCACCGGGCCCGATCGGCGACACCGAAGGCATGCGCCGCCTGGCACCACCTGGCGACTTCACGAACAAGCTGAGCGCCGCGATCCCAGTCGGTCGGTTCGGCACGATCGACGAGATCGCCGCCGCCGCGGTCTACTTGCGCTCGCCTGCGGCGGCGTACGTCAGCGGTCACGTGCTCGTCGTCGACGGCGGGCAGTGCGTATCGACGCCATCGATCCTCGGCGTTTCGTGAGTGACGGCGAACCGCTCGACGTCCATCAGCCGGCGCGGGCGGTCGCGCTCGAGCTCGTCGCCGGCCGCGCCCACTACGAACGAGTGATCGCCGCGGTGCTCGCCGCGAAGGTCAGCGTATGGATCGCGACTGCGAACACCAAGGAGCTGATGGTCGAAGACTCGCGCGCCGCACCGGGCCGCCGCCGCACGATGCGAAAGTCGGCATACGTTTCGGTGCTCGCGCAGTTTGACGAGCTCGCGCGCCGCGGCGTCGACTTGCGGATCCTCCACGCCGAGCTGCCCTCGGGTCCGTTTCGCCGCGAGCTGCAACGCCACCCTCGGCTACTCGCCGATGGCGGCCTTGCGCTGCGCCGGTGTCCGCGCGTCCACATGAAACTCGTGATCGTAGATGGCGAGCTCGTCTACCTCGGCAGCGCGAACTGGACCGGAGCCGGCCTCGGCGCGAAAGGCAGCGGCCGGCGCAACTTCGAAATCGGCATCGTCACCGATGATGCGCCGCTGCTCGACCAGCTCCAGGCCATGTACGACCGCGTGTGGAGTGGAAGGGAGTGTGGGGCGTGCAAGCTCCGCGACGTCTGCCCCGGCCCCCTAGACGGGGACGGTGTTCACTCTGTCAACCGCACCACTAAGCCAAGACCAAAGAAATCAAAGCGTTAGCTGGGGACGGTGTTCACTTTGTCAACCGGGCCGCGGCCGCGAGGCGCTGGCGTGTAACCCCGGCCCGGTTGTCGTGCACGATGTAGTGGAGTGACTGCTGCGGCGTACGTCGATGACGTGTTGTTGGTCGACCGGTGTTTGACCGGCGAGCCCGCCGCTACGCGCGAGCTGTTTCGGCGCCACCGCGGTCGCGTCCACGCGAGCTTGTATCGCGTGCTCGGCACCAATCGAGACATGGACGACTTACTCCAAGAGGCCTTTCTCCAAGTCTTCCAATCGCTGCGCGGTTGGCGGGCGGAGGCGAGCCTCGCGACGTGGATCGATCGCGTCGCGGTGCGTGCGGCGTATCGCTACTTGTCGCAGCGCGGCCGGCGCGTCCAGACCGATTCGCTGACCGACGAAGACGCGCCGTCGGAGACCGAAGGCCCGGGTGCGAATCGCCAGCTCGCGCGCGATGGCGTCAAGCGGCTATACGCGGCGCTCGAAGAGCTATCGCCCGCGGCGCGGCTCGCGTTCACGCTGCACGAGATCGATGGCCGGCCGCTGTCGGAAGTCGCCGAGCTGGTCGGCTCGTCGGTAACCGCGACCAAGCTCCGGGTGTGGCGCGCGCGCAAGAAGATCGAGCTCGCGGCGGCGGCGGACCCGGTGCTCGGCGAGTTCCTCGATCCAGCGGCAGCGCACTCGACTCAGGAGGCCACGTGAAGTTGCAAGGGCGCATTCCAGTCGAACCGCTCGACGACGATCGGCTCGTTCGAATCGAACGCAACATCGTGGCCGGCGCTGCCGAGCGCGCCGAGCTCGCACATCGTTCGCCGCGTCGCTTGTTCGCGTTCTCCGCCGCTGCGCTCGCTGCCGTCGCCGCCGGCGTGGTCGGCTACGCGTTGCATCCCGGCGCCGCACCGACCACCGCACTGACCGTGAGTCCGCCTGCGGCGCTCGGCGCGCAGACCGTCGCGGTGTCGACCGACTCGCAGCACTCGACGCTCGACATCGGCGACGCGACGATCACCAGCGATCCCGCGACCCACTTCGAAGTCGTGCGACCCGACGGCGGCGTCACGGTCGAGCTCGCGCTCGGCAAGGTCGAGCTGTCGGTGAAGAAGCGCCACGACCGACCGCGGTTCGAAGTCCACGCTGGCGATACGCACGTCGTCGTCGTCGGCACGAAGTTCTCGGTCGAGTACGACGGCAAGAACCACGTCGACGTGCGCGTCACCGAGGGCATCGTGCGAGTCGAGCGCGCGAGCGACGTCGCGAAGGTCGCGGCCGGCAACGAGTGGACGTCGACCGGTGGCCTCATCGCGCTCGCGACGCCGCCGACTCCGACCGACGCGATCACGATCGACGATCCGAAGCTGCGCGATCACCACGCGACGGCGCCGGAGACTCAGCATATCGAGCCGCATGGCACCGGCGATGGCGCGACGACCAGCGTAGCCGCGAAGCATCCGGTCGATCCGACGCACGCGATGACGTACGGCGATCTCAAGGCGGCGATTCGCCAGGTGCCGGTCCACGTCGTGATCGATGCCGGCACGACCGATCCGCAGGCCGCTATTAGCTTCTACGTGGGCAATGTCGCGCACAGCGACGACTACGGCGTGAAACGAAAGAATCTGTACAGCATGGCGGTCGTGCAGCACCTGAAGCTGGGCCGCGACGCCGAAGCCGATCACACTCTCGACAGTGTCGTCGAACGCCGAGGTGGCGACGAATACGCTGCCGGCGTGTGGCTCCGTCTCCGCATCCGCTGCCTCGCTGCGATCGACGATCGCTG
>CAZDGY010000547.1:0-4962 GCA_964504685.1 uncultured Kofleriaceae bacterium
CGCCTTCGCGGAGGTCGTAGGCCGCCGGAGCGGTGTTTAAGGGGAACCCCGAGCGTTAGCCCAGCCGCGCGAAGCGCTCGCGCGCGTGGATCCGATCAAGACTGCGAGTCTGAAGCCGGGCCCACTGCAAGCCGGCAAGCCGTGGCCCGGTGGGGCCGGGGCTACTTGTCTTTGCCGACGACCCAGTACTTCAGATTCGCGATGACGCCCGCTGCGAGCCGGACGGCGACTTCGTACTTGCCGAGCGCCTTCACCGGGTGGTCGAGCTGGATCAAGCGATGGTCGATGTCGACGTTCGCGCGCTTCAGCTGATCCGCGATGTCGCGGCTGGTCACCGAGCCGAACAGCTTCTCGTCTTCACCGACAACGCGCTCGAACTGCAGCGTCATGCCGTTGATCCGAGTCGCGATCTCGGTGGCGCTCGCGCGCTCCTTGGCGACCTTGCGCTCGATCAGCGCCTTCTCGTGGTCGAGGCGGTTCTTGTTGCGCACCGTCGCGCTGACCGCGAAGCCGCGGGGCACGAGGTAGTTGCGACCGTAACCGGGGCGGACCGAGACGAGCTCGCCGGCCTTGCCGAGGTTATCGACGTCTTGGGTGAGAATGATCTGCATCGCCATGACTAGTCTCCGGTCACCGAGAACGGCAGCAACGCGAGCATGCGCGCGCGGCGCAGGGCCGTCGAGATCGTGCGCTGCTGGCGGGCCGAGGCGCCGCTGATCCGACGCGGAATCATCTTGCCGCGGTCGGTGACGAACGAGCGCAGGATCTGCGGGTTCTTGTAATCGATCTTCTGGAAGACCTCGTCGGACAGCAGCTTGCGCCGCGTGGCGCCGCGCGCACCTTTGCCGCCGCGCCGGTCGTCGCCGTCGCGATCGAGACCATCATCGCCTGGGTCCATGCGAGTCGACATCGCTTACTCCTTCTCCGTCGTCACCGGGAGGTCGGTCGCAGACTTCTCTGCCGCCGGCTCCTCGTGGTGGAAGTTGCTGTAGTCGTCGTCATCATCATCGTCGTCATCGCTCGACGACTCGTCGCCGCCGCGCGACAGGAACAAGTCCTCTTCGTCGGCTGCGGTTTGCGCCGCCTTGTCGAACGACGTCTCGTCGATCTCGATCGGCCGCGCCGCGACATCGACGTCCTCGTCGACCTTGATCGTCAAGAACCGGATCACGTTGTCGAGCATCTTGAGGTTGCGCTCGGTCTCTTCGACCACGCCGGGCTGCGCGAGGTATTGCCAGTACAGGTAGATACCTTTGCGCTCCTTCGCGACTTCGTACGCGAGGCGGCGCTTGCCCCAGTTGTCGACCTTGATGATCTTGCCGCCCATGCCTTCGATCACGCCCTTGATGCGGGTGTTGACCTCAGCCACGCCTTCGTTCGGCGTGTTCGGGCGCAGGATGTAGATCGTCTCGTATTCGCGGGAAGTGTTCGGCGTATCTCGGAGTGACTGCAGTCGAGCCATGGTGATTTCCTCGTGGGTGTTAAGCCCGTCCTTGGCAGGGACGAGCGAGGGGCGCTTCGTATATCACGGCGTCGCTAGATTCGGCCTCGCGTTCTGGCGATTCATCGCTTTGGTCATGCCGTCGGTAAGGATGGCCTCGACCGCGTCGCAACCCGCCGAGATCACGGCGGACAGCACCTTGGCCTGGGCGGCGGGGAAGTCGGATAACACCCAGCCGGCCGCGTCCTTGCTGCCCGGGGGCTTGTTCGGGTCGCGCCCGATACCCATCCGCACGCGGCAGAACTCAGGGGTGCCGAGCTGCTCGATGATCGAGCGCAGGCCGTTATGGCCGCCGTGGCCGCCGCCCAGCTTCAACCGGACGATGCCGAAGTCGAGGTCGAGCTCGTCGTGGACCACGACGATGTGCGCGACGTCGATCGAATGGAACTGTGCAGCGCGCTGGGTCGCGAACCCCGAGAGGTTCATGAACTCCATGGGCTTCACCAGCACGCAGCGGTCGTCCCCGCGGAGCGGCGCAGGTCCGCTCCGCTCCGTTTTCGGCGCCAGCGAGCCCGACGTCGTATCGCCGCCGAGCTTGCCCGACTTCCACGCGGGGAACCCGCCCTTGCGGGCGAGCTCGTCGACGACGTGGAAGCCGATGTTGTGACGATTGCGCTCGTACTTGGCGCCCGGATTCCCGAGGCCGACCACGAGCCAGGACACGAGTTACTTCTTTTTCGGTGCTGCCGCGGCCGGGGCCTTGGCGTCTTTCGCGCCCGCTGCCGGAGCCTTGGCGTCTTTCGCGCCCGCTGCCGGAGCCGCCGCCGCGCCCGCCGCCGGAGCGCCCGCCGCGCCTGCCGCCGGAGCACCCGCGACCGGAGCCGCGCCATCGACCGGAGCCGCAGCGACTTCGATCTTCTCTTCTTCCGGCTTCGCGCAGGTCACGACCGCGAGGTCGCGGCCGGTGACGCTGATGACGCCCTCGGGCAGCGTGACCGCCGAGACGTGGATCACGTCGCCGATCTCGAGCGGGGAGACGTCGATCACGAGCTTGACCGGGATGTCGTTCGGCTTCGCGCGAACTTCGAGCGAGCGCATCACGATGCGGATCTGGCCGCCGTCGATCGCGCCTTTCGGCTTGCCGGTGAACTCGAACGGCACGCTCGCGTTGACGATCTTGTCCGGATCGATCGCGAGCAGGTCGACGTGCGTGACGTCGCGCCGGATCAAGTCGGTCTGGTACTCCTTGACGAGCGCGTGCAGCTTCTGCGTCTTGCCGTTGCCCTCGATCGTCAAGTCGATGACGGTGTTCTGCTTGCGAATCGGGTCGAGCGCAGCGCGCAGCGCCTTGAGCTCGAGCGTGATCGGCATCGGCTCGACCTTGCCGGCCGGCGACGCGCCGTAGCAAACCCCGGGGATCTTGCCTGCCGCGCGTAGATTGCGCGCAACGCTCTTACCGCCCTTATCGCGAATCGTGACCGTGAGCTTTCCGACTTCCATAACGTTCTCCTAGACGAACAGGCTGCTGATCGAATCCCCGTGATGGATTCGCTTGATCGCTTCGCCGAGCAACCGCCCGACGCTCTTGACCCGGACTTTCGAACACTGTTGACCCGCCTCACTCAACGGGATCGTGTTGGTCACGATCACGTGCTGGAGCGGAGAATCGATGATGCGCTGCACCGCGTTGCCCGAGAACACCGGGTGACTCGAGCACGCCGAGACGCTCTGCGCACCGGCGTTCATGATCGCGACGGCGGCGTGCGTCAGGGTGCCGGCGGTGTCGATGATGTCGTCGACGATGACCGCCTTCTTGCCTTTGACGTCGCCGACGATGTTCATCACCTCGGACACGTTCGGCGCGGGACGGCGCTTGTCGATAATCGCGAGGCTCGCGCCGAGGCGCTTCGAGAATGCGCGAGCGCGCTCGACGCCGCCGGCATCAGGCGAGACGATCACGCAGTTCTCGCCGCCGAGCCCGAGCGCGCGCAGCTCTTCGATCAGCACCGGCATCGCGAACAAGTGGTCGAACGGGATGTCGAAGAAACCTTGGATCTGACCAGCGTGGAGATCCATCGCGAGCGCGCGATCGGCGCCGGCCGCGGTGATGAGATTTGCGACTAGCTTCGCGGTGATCGGCGTGCGCGGCTTCGCTTTGCGATCCTGTCGCGCGTAACCGAAGTACGGGACGATCGCGACGATCGAGCCGGCCGACGCGCGCTTCAACGCGTCGATCATGATCAGCAGCTCCATCAGCGACTGGTTCGGCGGCGAGCAGGTCGGCTGGACGACGAAGCAGTTGACGCCGCGGACGTTCTCGGCGACCTCGACGTAAATCTCGCCATCCGAGAAATGGGTGACGTCGGCGCGGCCGAGCGGAATCTCCACGAACTTGCAGATTTCGTCTGCCAGTGCGCGATTCGCGTTGCCCGTGAAGATAGACAGCGACTTCAGCACGGCGGAAGTTCCCGTAAAGGAACCGGCGATCTACCGCCGATGGCGGCTGGCGTCAATGGTTTACGACCGTTAGCCCCGAGCTCACTTGATCGATCGGCTGTCCGGCGAAGCAAGGACGGCCGAATCCTTAAAGCGAGGGGCCCCGTTCACGGGCCCGGCGGGACGGTCAAGCCGAGCTCGTGAGCGCGCCGGATCAGCCGGCTGCACTCGTCGGGGCCTAGCAATTCAGCCTCTTCCGCGATCAGGACCGGGACGCCATCGTCGATCCGGTAGCGGAGCCGGGACGTCGCGCACACCAGGAAGCCGTCGGCCTCGCTCTGGTCGTGAGCGCCGCGTGGGAAGTAGATCAGAGGCGCCTTGGACTTCGGGCAGACCAAGACGGCGAGCAGGTCAGGGGCGAGCACCCGGGGTTGATACCTCAGATCGGAGCCGAAACTACGAAAGGGCCCCGTCGCCGGAGCCCTTTGAATCAGACCAGACGGCGAGCTACTTCGTCGCGCCGCTGAGCAGCCGGAACTCGACGCGCCGGTTCTTGGTCCGCGCCGCGTTGAGCTTGGCGCCGGTCAGCGTCTTGGGGTCCTCGAGCGGCACGGTGTCGCCGAGGCCCTTCGCGATCAGCCGGTTCTCGTCGATGCCCTTCGAGACGAAGTACTTCTTGACCGACTCGGCGCGGGCTTGCGACAGCGCCATGTTGTCCGCGAACTTGCCGCCCTTGCCCATGGTCTGGTCGTCGGTGTGGCCCTGGATCTCGAGCTTGAGGTCCTTGAACTCCTTGAGCACGTCGACCGCCTTGTCGAGCAGCTTGTTCGACGACGCGAGGATCTGGTCCGAGCCCAACGCGAAGTTGATGCCTTGGATCACGCCGGTGAACTGCTTCAGCTTCTGCGGAATCTCGTCCGGGCAGCCGTCCTCGTCCTGATAGCCGTTCTTGGTCTCAGGCTCGTTCGGGCACTTGTCCTGGGTATCCGGGATGCCGTCGCCGTCGTTGTCCGGGTCGGGGCAGCCGTCTTCGTCCTGGAAGCCGTCCTTGTCCTCGGGCTCGTTCGGGCACTTGTCCGTCGCGT
>CAZDGY010000548.1:0-4961 GCA_964504685.1 uncultured Kofleriaceae bacterium
GCGACGGCGTGTTCATAGCGATGGAGTACATCGCGGGCGCGACGCTCGGCGAGTGGCTCGCGACTGGGCGGCGGTCGCGCCAGGAGATCCTCGCGATATTCACCGCCGCCGGGCAGGGGCTCGCCGCGGCGCACCACGCCGGCATCGTCCACCGCGACTTCAAGCCGGCGAACGTGCTCGTTTCGGCCGAAGGGCGCGCGCGAGTCGCTGACTTCGGTCTCGCCACGTCGCCGTCCGAGCGTGCGCCGACCCACCCGCCGCTCGGGACGTCGATCGAGCGCCCGCTCGAGATGACGACGACCGGCACGGTCATGGGCACGCCGGCCTATATGGCTCCCGAGCAGCATCGCGGTGAGCAGGCGGACGCGCGCGCCGATCAGTTCGCGCTGTGCGTCGCGCTGTACGAGGCGCTCTATCGCGAGCTGCCGTTCGGCGACGGCCGCGACCGCTCGGCGTACGTCGACGCGTTGCTCGGCGGACGCGTACGCGAGCCCCGCGCAGGCAGCGATGTGCCGGCGTGGTTGCGCCGGGTGCTCGTCCGCGGCATGTCGGCGTCGGCCAGCGCGCGCTACCCGTCGATCGAGCTCTTGCTCGCCGAGCTCGCGCGCGATCCTGCGCGGCGCGCTCGCCAGATCGCATTGGCGGGCGGCGTGGTGGCGGTCATCGCCGGGCTGGGTGTCTACGCGCTGACCCGCTCCGGCGGCGACGCGGTCGACCCCTGCGCTACCGCCGATGCGCCGTTCGCGGCGCTGTGGAACGCCGCCGATCGCGCTCGGCTCGAGAGCGCATTTCGCGCGAGCGGCTCGCCGATGGCCGCGACGACGTTCCCCAGGGTCGCCGCGCTGTTCGATCGCCGGGCCGGCGCGCTGCGGACCGCGCGCCGCGAGGCGTGCGTCGCGACCGCCGTCCGCCACGATCAGTCCGCGGACCTGTTAGATCGCCGCATGCAGTGCCTCGACGAGCGCGGTGACGAGCTCGCGTCGCTCGTCGCCGTCCTCACTGACAAACCGACCGTCGCGGCGGTCGAGAAATCGATCGGCGCGGCCGCCGCGCTGGCACCGGTCGAGGACTGCGCCGAGCGCGATGTATTGCTCTCCGCGTTTCCCCCGCCGGCCACGGCCGAGCTGCGCGCACGCGTCGCGACGGTCGAGCGATCACTCGATCGCGCCCACGCGCTCGAGAATACCGGCAAGGTGCCGGACGCGGCGATCGCGCTCAAGTCAGTGCTCGTCGAGGCCGATGCCATCGGCTATCCGCCCCTGACCGCGCGTGCGCACTACGGGGCGGCGGCCAACGAGGCCGACTCCGGGGCGTACACGGCCGCGGTTGCCGATTTTCGGCACACCGCCGAGCTCGCGGCCGCGGCGCACGACGACGCCTTGCTCGCCGAGGTCTGGATCCGCGTCTTCGCGTTAGTCGGCTTCGAGCTGCGCAAGGCCGACGACGCGAAGGCGCTCGAGCCGACGATCGTCGCAGCGCTCACGCGGGCGGGCCGGCCGGCGCGCCTGCGCGGCATCTACGACAACGCGCGCGGCGCCGTGGCGTTCTCCGCGGGTAACTACGGCGAGGCGGGCGAGCTATGGCAAACCGCGGCGCGCGAGCTCGCCTCCGATCCGGGCAGTGTGCGGCTCGCGGCGAACGCGCTATCGAACGCCGGTACCGCGCTCGAATCGTCCGGGCGACTAGCCGAAGCGCGCGACGTGCTTCAGACCGCGCTCGTGCAGGAGCTCGAGCTGCTCGGCCCGCAACATCCTGCGCTCGCGTCGACCCACCACCAGCTGGGCAGCGTGCTCGACGCGCTCGGCGATCTGCAAGGCGCACTCGAGCAGTTCCGCGCCGCGAAGGCGATCTCGGAGGTCGTGCGGCCCGGCGTCGGCGCGGCGGCCGACATGATCAGCCTCGGCGTCACGCTGAACGAGCTCGAGCAACCGCAGCAAGCGCTCGATCAGCAGCTCCCCGCGCTCGCGTTGCTCGAGCATGACGCGGACGCCAAGCCCCAGCTCGCGAACGCGCTGCTCGACGTGGGCGTGTCGTACCTGAGGCTCGGCAAGCTGACGGAGTCGTCGGCGATGCTAAAGCGCGCTCTCGACCTCGCGATCTCGGTCTACGGTCCGGACCACCCGGAGACCGCGAAGATCCTCGACAACCTCGCGCAGAACGAAGAGCAGGCCAAGCGCTATCCGCAGGCCGAGGCGGCGTTCCGCCGAGCGCTCGCGATCAGGCGGGCCGCATTTGGCCCGGCGCACCCCGATGTGCTCGCCAGCGAGGCTGCGGTTGCGCGGACCCTGATCAACCGTCACAAGCCGCGCGACGCGCTCGCGATCGTCGACAAGGCGCTCGCCGACGCGGCGACCGGAGATCCGGTATCGGTCGCGGTCTCGGTCGCGCTGCTCCACGAGACCCGCGGCCTCGTGGACGCGGCGCTGGGCGACACCGGCGCGAGGATCCGCGACATCACGGCCGAGCGCGACGCGCTCGTCGCCGGCAAGCGCGGCCTCATGGCCGTGTGGGCGACCCAGGAGCTCGGCGAGGCCCAGTGGAACGTCGGTCGCCACGCCGAGGCGATCGCCACGATCGAGGCAGCCTATCGCGACGCGCAGGCCGAGACGCCGCGCGACGAGCCGCTCGTGGCCAAGCTGCGCAAGTGGCTCGACGCCCATCCTAAGCCCTGAGCTCGACGGCGGCACGGCGGCACGTCCGATGGCGAACGCGGCCACGCGGTAACAGCTCCGAGACACGCGCGACGGTCGCGACTGGTCGGCATCAGTTGCCCCGTGCACGCTGACCACAATGAACCGAACCGCTCCGCGCGCGGCTTCGCGCTACTTGCGGCGATGCTGCTCGCCGTCGGCTGTACCGGCGACAGCGGCTCGCAGAGCGGTGCTGCGTTGTCGATCAAGAGCGCCACCGCTCCGGACGAGATCGCGGGGCAGGCACCGCCGTCCGGCTCGACGTTCGAGCAGATCTCGCTAACCCTCCACAACGACTCGAGCTCGACGCCGTTGTCGACCGTGCCGATGCTGTTCACGCTCGAGACCGATCGCAACTTGGTCTTGATGATCGCTGCGCAGCAGACCGAGCTCGCGACGCCGTGCATCGGAACCGCGTCAGTCGCCGTGGGCGGCAGCCTGTCATGCGACGTCGTGTTCGAGCTCCCGACCGGCCAATCGGGAACGACGCTGGCGTACGACGATCTGATGGGCCACAGCGCGTCCAAGGCAGTCCCTGCGGCGACCGCGACCAACGCATGCATCGTGGTGGCCGGTTTCGCGAACCTTTACGCCACTGGCTGCACGACGTGTGTGAGCTCGATGTGCAGCTCGCAGCTGGGCGATCGGCAGCAGCAGTGTTCACTTACGAGCTGCTCGGCGCAGTGCGCGAACAAGACGCCCACCGCCGGCTGCGCCTGCTTCGAGACCTGCGACCCGGCGGACTGTTGGACCGCCACCGAAACCGCCAACGAGTGCATAGAGCAGTACTGCGCCGCCATGTGCAAATGACGCGGTGTCGTAGGGCCGTGATACGGCTCCGCGGTGGCACGCAGCCCCGCCGACACGCCGCTGATGCGGCAATACCTCGACGTCAAAGAGCGTCACGAGGATGCGCTCGTGCTGTTTCGGCTTGGCGATTTCTACGAGCTGTTCTTCGAAGACGCGGTGCTCGCGAGCCGGCTGCTCGATCTCACGCTGACGACGCGCGACAAGGGCAAGGACGACGCGGTGCCGATGTGCGGCGTGCCGTACCACGCGGCGCGCGGTTACATCGCGAAGCTGACCGAGCTCGGCCACAAGGTCGTGATCTGCGAGCAAGTCGAAGACGCGAAGCTGGCCAAGGGGCTGGTGCGGCGCGAGGTCGTGCGGATCGTGACGCCGGGCATCGTGCTCGACGACGAGGTGCTCGACCCGAAGACGCCGCGGTTCGTCGCGGCGCTCGTGCCGACCAAGCAGCGTTGCGGGCTCGCGTATCTCGACGCCACGACCGGCGAGTTATTCGCGACCGAGCTGCCGCTCGCCGCGATCGCCGACGAGCTGGTCCGGGTCGCGCCGCGCGAGGTGCTGGGTGCGGCGAAAGAGCTCGACGGGGTGCTCGCCTCGGTGCGCGCGCGCTATCGCATGCCGTGGAATCCCGCGGTCGTGCCGAACGATGCCGACGCGGTAGCCGAGCTGCGCGCGATCGCGGTGCCGCCGGGTGCCGAGCCGCTCGCGATCCGCGCCGCGGCGACCGTGGTGGCGTACGCGCGAGCGACTCAGCCGACTGGCGCGCTGCCGATCGCTCGGCTCGTAGCGTATCAGCCCGGCGACGCGGTCGTGCTCGACGAAGCGGCGATCGCGAACCTCGAGCTCGTCGAGACGCTGATCGGCCGGCAACGCACCGGCTCGCTGCTCGATGTCATCGACCAGACCGTGACCGCACCGGGTGCGCGCTTGCTCCGCCGTTGGTTGCTGTATCCGCTCGTCGACGTGGCTCAGATTCGCCGCCGCCACGACGGCGTCGGCTATCTGGTCGCGCGCCCGGCGCTGACCGAGCAACTGCGCCGCGCGTTATCGCGGATCGCGGATCTCGAGCGGCTCGCCGGCAAGGCTACGCTCGGTGTCGCGACCCCGCGCGACCTCGGTCGGCTGCGCGATGCGCTCCATCTGTTGCCCGAGCTCGTCGCGCTCGTGCGATCCGAGGCGGGCGGGGCTCTCGCCGAGCTGCCGGCGTTGCTCGAGCTCACCGCGGCCAGCGACCCGCGGCTCGCCGTGATCTGCGAGCGGCTGACTCGGGCGCTCGCCGAGGCGCCGCCGTTCCAGCTCAAGGACGGCGGCACGATCCGCGCCGGCTACGACGCCACCGTCGACGAATGCCGCCGCCTCGCCGACGGTGGCAAAGACGAGATCGTCGCGATCGAAGCGCGCGAGCAAACCGCGAGTGGCATCGGCAGCCTGAAGGTTCGCTACAACCGCGTGTTCGGCTACTAC
>CAZDGY010000549.1:0-4954 GCA_964504685.1 uncultured Kofleriaceae bacterium
GATCCTCGAGCTCCTCGATCGGGTCGACCGGCTGCGAGTGACACGCCGCGAGCGCGAGCCCGACTAGTACGGATTGCACGGCGTGAACATAGCCGAGCCGGTGCCCATCGTGGCGCGCGTCCACGTGAACTCGGTGCCGGCGATGTCGAGCGGCTGCTCGAGGGCGACGATCGACGGATCGAGGTCGCCCGACGACACGAGGTCGTTCAGCGTACCGTAGTCGATCGGTAGGATCCGCATCTTCGTCGTGATGTGATCGATCTTGTCGGGCGTCGGCGGGTTGAAGATCGCGGTGGTCGAGTGATCGCCGGTCAGCGTGATCGGCGGGCGCAGCAGTTGATCGGTCGTCTCGGACGCGACGTCCCAGAAGAAATGCGCGGGCGAGCCGTCGGACTTCATCGTGCGATCCCAGAACCGGTCCTGGCCCATCGTCGCGAGGTTCGTGAGTAGCGGATCTGGATCGTTCGGGTCTTGACCGGCGGGAACCGAGGTGTCCAGCAACACCGTGTTGTTCACGTCGTAGGCGGTGACTTCGAGCCACGCGCGGCGATCTTGCGCGGCGCCGCTCGGAAACGAGTGGCCCGGGCCGACCGTGACCATGCGAACGGTGAGCGTGCCGTCGGGGTTCAGGCAGATGCCGCCCGGAATCGGGGGGCCGGTCAGCGGCGTCTGCGAGATGATCGTGACCGCTGGATCGAGGTCGCGCTTGATGTCCGCCGCGAGGACATCGGGGTTCGGGAACGGCGTCAGCGCCTGATCGATCCCCGGCCAGACGTGCTCGTGAAAGCCGTCGGTGCGGAGCGGGACGTTGAGGTCCGGCGCATCGGCGATCACGTCGGTCGTCGTGATCATGTGGCAACCGGAGCACGTGATCTTCGCGAGCGGGTGCATCGGATCATCCATCGAGAAGATCGAGCTCTGCCATTCGGTGTACGTCCGCTCGAGCGCGACGTTGTTCGGCGCGGGCGTGACGACATCGTGGCACGAGCCACACATCGTGCTGTTGTTGGTCTCCGACGCCATCGCATCGTCGTAGACCGCGTCATGCGCCGGGGTCTTGACCGGATTCTTCGTACCGCCGCGCATCGTTTGATCGAACGCGAGCACGAGCCCGTTGTTGTGATCGGCTTCTACCGACGCGACGTTGTGACAGAAGTAGCAGGTGATGCCGCGCGCCTGAGGCGGCAGCGTCGTCGGATCGAAATCCGTACCGTCGGTCAGGCCGAGCGCGACCGCCATCGGTGCATGGCATTGGACGCAGAACGTGCCGAGCTGGGCTTCGCGTTGCCCGCGCTTGTTCATCGCGAGGAACACCGGATCATCCGACGCGTACGCGTGCATCGAGCCCGACCACTGATCGTAGTGCTTCGGGTGACACGACATGCAGGTCGCCGGATCTTCGAGCTGCTCGATCGTATCGAGCGGCGGGTTGCCGCACGCAGCGACGGCACAGATCACCACGAGCGCGGCGAGCTTCATTGCGCGCTCCCGCTGCCCGGGCCCGGCGCGCCCGCCGCGACCCATTGGATCAACGCGCAGCGATCGCCGGCGCTCAACGCATCGCCGATCGGCATCTGATAGTCGGCGCCGGGAGAGTCGGTCCGCACGATCATGAGGCTACACGACGGGTCGCCAGGGACCACGCGCTTGCGCGATGGATCGATCGACGAGTTGTCGAGTAGCGCGGCGTACGCGGTCGGCTCGTCGGCCATCGATAGATTAGCCATGTGGCCGGATTCCGAGTGGCACGAGTTGCGCTGCGAGCCGCACGAATTCGCGAGCGTGTTGTTGTAGACGTTGTCGAACGTCGGCACGTAGTTCGACGTGCACTCCGTATCGACCGTGATGCACGCGGGCGGCGGGGTGCGGGTGCAGCCGCAGACGGCGACCGCCAGGCCGAGGACAACTGCGCGCATCTGGTTCGGACTGTACCCGACCGTGGGCGGCGGCGACGTGCGGAATGCACGTCCCGGCCGTGACAGCTGCTCGCCGGTGCGGCGCCGAAGACTCGCCAGCGGATTTCAGTGAACCAAATCCTGGTATCGCTCGTACGCTTCGTCGAGCGAGCTGCGTTCGGCGGCCGGGGCAAACGTCCTCACCGCCGGCGGAGCGAGCGCAGCGGCAGCGTGGAGATCGGCGATGCCTCCGATCGCGACCGCCGCGATCATCGCAGCACCGACCGCGCTCGAATCTGGCCGCGCTGCCACGCGATGCGGCCGATCGAGGATATCCGCGCGCAGCTGGAGCCAGGTCGCGCTCGCGCTGCCACCGCCGAGCGCGACGACCTCGAGCGTCGGCAAGCCGAGTGCGGCGAGCCGATCGACCACGTCGCGACACGCGAATGCGAGGCCTTCGAGCACTGCGCGCGCGATGTGATCAGGCCTGTGGCGCGCGGCGAGGCCATGCAGTGCGGCGCGCTGTTCCGGTCGCCAGGTCGGCGTCATCGCACCTGCGAGTGCCGGCACGAACGTCACGCCATCCGAGCTCGTGCCGGCGGCGAGCCGATCGAGCGCAGCGTCGTCGGCGACCCCGAGCAAGCGCGTCGCCCAACGGATCGCGCCGCCCGACAACCAGCCTGGATGCTCGATGAAGTACGCGCCGGTCGGAAACGCGTGGGTCTCGACCATCGGTTCGGCGAGATCACGCCAGCGAGTCGCCGCATGAGTGCGTGCCTCCGGGCGATCGAAGATCGGCGCGCTCGCGATCGCACCGACGACCTCCGCAGTGCCGAGCGTGCACACGACCGGGCCGGGCGACGCGATGCCGGCGCCGAGTGGGCTCGCGAAGTCATCGCCGGTGCCGACCGCGACCGGCGTACCGACCGGAAGGCCCGCGAGCGCTGCGCCGCGCGCGTGCAACGTGCCGGCGATCGAGCACGTCGGATGTAGCGCGGGCAACTCGCGCGTAGGATCGATCGCGAACGCATCGCACAGCTCGCGCGACCACGCGCCGATGGCTAGGTCGTAGAGCATCGTCGTCGAAGCGTGCGCGGGATCGAGCGCTGCGCTTCCGGTGAGCCGCTCGACGAGGTAACTGACCGGCACGTGATAGCGAGCCGCGGCGACGCGCGCGCGCAGCCACGCGAGCTTCGGCGCGAGATGGCTGGGATCTGCGACCTGGCCGGTGATCGCGTGGACCCGCGCCGGATCGGCGAGTGCGGTCTCGGCGACCGCGCGCCGGTCCTGCCAGATCAGCGCGCGATGGAGCGCGACTCCGGCCGCATCGACCGCGACGCAACCGTCGAGCTGCCCCGCGATCGCGAGCGCGGCAACATCGGCGGGCTTTGCTGCCGCGGCGCCGAGCGCACCCGCGATCGCGGCGCCGACCGCGCGCTCCCACTCGGCCGGATCTTGCTCGCCGTCGCCAGGTGGATGTGCGACCTGATGCGCGCCGCGCACGGCGAGGTCATCACCGCACACGACCGCCTTGCAGCTCTGGGTTCCGAGGTCAACTCCGACGACGAGCGCCATCGCGGTGAATGCTACAGTGAATCGTGAACTACTTCGGCCATGCCGCGGTCGCGAGTTGGCGCGGCGAACCGCCCGCGTTCGTGCTCGGCGCGATGCTGCCGGACTTCTCGTCGATGTGCGGCGCGCGCCTCGCCCCGGGGGGCGACGTTGCGATCGAAGCTGGCATCGCACTGCACCACGCCAGCGACGCGGCGTTTCACTCGCTCGCGGCGTTTACCGGGTTGATGCGCGAGCTCGACGAGCGACTCGAGCACGGTGGGTGCGCGAAGGGACCGCGGCGCGCGGTCGCCCATATCGGCGTCGAGCTGTTGCTCGATGGTGTGCTCGTCGCCGACGAAACCTATCGCGCTGAGTACTCGTCAGCGCTCGACGTCGACCCCGCAGGGATCGGCTGGCGCGATCCGGGCGACGGCGATCGGTTCGCGCAGCTGTTCGCGCGGCTGCGCGATCACGGGCCGCCCGACGACCTGCGCCGCGTCGATTCGATCGTGATGCGGTTGTCGCGCGTGCTCGCCCGCCGGCCCCTGCTCGCGCCGAACGCGGCGGACTTGCGCGCGATCCATAGCGCGCTCGTCGAACAGCAGCCGCGCGTCACGGTCGCCGCCGAAACGGTAATGCGCGGGATGCGCGCCGCGATCTAGTGCACCGCGATCGCGGTCGACATCGAGTTTGTGAGGAACGGTTTGCCGATTGCTTGCACGAACACCATCGTCGCGCCGGCCGGCAGCGGATACGTGGCGAGATCGAGCGAGTGCGGCAGCGCGCCGGACGAATCGGGCACGAGATTCGGAGCGACGCGGACGAGCTGCTCGCCATCCGGCGACGCCCACACGACGAAGTGGTCGATCGTGTCGTCGCTGCCGCTCGCGGTGCCGGTGAGATCCTTGCCGTAGCTCACGGTCCACGAGAGCTGCGTGCCACTGACTGCGCCGGTGAACCCCGACACGCAGGTGTCGATACCGGTCTCGAGCTCGGTTGCTTCTTCGTAGTCATCCCAGGTCGGCAACTGCAAGAACTCCGCTCCCGCCGGGAAATCGTTCGCTACTTGCGCGAGCGTCTTGAGCCAGGTCGCGCCGCACCGCTGATCGATGTACCGCGTGTGCGTGCCGTCGGCGTACTTCCAACCGTCGGTCACACCGTCGTCAAAACCTTTGAACGCCCCGGCAAACACGTGCTGGCTCGCGCCGACATTGCCTGCTTTCTTTACGAACGCGTCATAGGCCGCCACCGAGCTCACGCCGGCGGTGCTGTCCGTACCTGGGTACTTGGTCGTGCTCACCCAATCGAACGCGCCACCGGAGAACGCATGACCGTAGCCACTCTTGTTTTCGAACACCCACACCTGATCGCCGACGAATTGGTGGACCTTGTTCCAGTCGATGGTCTTGCACACCGTCGTCTTGTCCGGGCACACGTTGTTGACCGGGTTACTGCACGGGCACGCGTCATAGTCGGGCGCGAAGAACGTCACGACCGGCTTGCCG
>CAZDGY010000550.1:0-3166 GCA_964504685.1 uncultured Kofleriaceae bacterium
GAGGGCTTCCTCAAGCGAGTCGTAGAGCTCGACGTCGAACCACCCGCTGGCGTGTGCGCGATCGAGCGTCGCCTGGTACTCGTCCGCGCCTTGCTTCTGTAGCGCGTACGCCTTCACGGCGACGGGCGCCGTTTGTCCAACGGTGCGCGCCTCGTCCTGGTACCGCGTGATCGCGCGTGGTCCACTGTTGCGGCCGTTCGTGCGGCCCACCAAGCGGCGAACCGTCACCGAGTCCGACGTGATCGCGGCGTTCGGGCGGCGCGACTTGATGCACGCGATCGCCGCGGCGAAACGCTTCGACTCCGGGCCTAAGCCTAGAAGGTGAATCCGTGCGCCGTACCACGGCAGCGAATCGACGAGCTCGGCGAGCTCGACGAGCGACGTTGCATCCTTTTTCATCGGCACGCCGGCGATCGGCGTCTCGGTGAGGTTCAGGATCGCGCACGCGCGAGCGAACATAGCGGACATCGGCAGCACGCCCTTTTGCACGGGGACGATGATATTCGCGCGGTGCGCCGCGAAAGCGGCGACGTTCGAGGCGTAGCGCTCGAGCCGCTCGAGCGTGAGCGCTTGGTTCCCAACGCAGTCGGGCGCAACGACAAACGCACGGGTGCGGAAAGTCGTTGCGGCCCATTGGTAGAGCTTGAACCGCTCGAGCCACATGTCGTGACTGATCGGCTTGACAATGACGAGCGCGCCGAGGGTGGAATTGAATTCCACCTCCGAGAACGCGCTCGAGTCGACGAACAGCCGCAGCGACGCGCCGGCGAACATCTCGAGCTGATCGAGGAGTCCGTCGCGGATCTCGCCGCACGTGATGCCGACATGGCGGCCAGAGAGCGCGAGGCCGCGCACCTCGCCCGGGTGATTGACGCCGGAGGCGAAGTGTTCGCCTTCCTGCGCGAGCTCGGTGGGCCATGCGACCATGCGGCGGTTCGTTTTCGTTTTCGTCATAGAGCTGTCTCTACGTAGAGCATCGGTCGTCTAATCCTTAAGCTCGGGTTGCGATCGGCGATCGATCGGTCGCCCGCGGGGTAGTCGCACCGCTATCGCTGGGGTGAGCCGGTTTGTCACACGCAATCCAACGCAGGGCGATCTCGCCGCGCGCAGAACTACGCGAGAAAATCTTGACGCACATGTGCGGCCGTTGTACGAGCGTTATCCATGGCTCGCAAGCGGATTAGACGCCACGTATTTGGAGTCCGGCTTACAGTCCCCGAGCGCGACAGCCTATCACGTGTCGCACGTGCGCTCGGCATGGATCGCGCTGCCGCAGTGCGTTACGCGATCGAGTGGCTCGAGCGTAGCGTCGCCGAGCACGTCGTGGCGAACAGCTCGGTGGCGAATGTTTCGGTGCCTGCGACGAGGGTCGCCGCGTGAGCGAGTGGCTGATCGTCGGCGCCGTGTTCGTGGTCGCGATCGCGATGATCGTCTCGGCACAGCGGGGGACGCGATGACGAACCGCCGTCCCCTGATCGTTCGTCCCACCGGCCGCCCGCCGGGCTCGCCCGATCGCCACGGCCGCGCCGCTCGTGTCGACTCGTCCAGCGTGCGCGCGTTCGCGCGTCGCTTCGCGCAGCGCGTGCATGATCTCCGACTCGAGCGCGATCTGAGCGTGCTCGAACTCGCTACCGCCGCCGGCGTGTCGCCGCACACGATCCGCGGCATCGAGCGCGCCGACTATCGCTCGCCCGGCATCTTGACCGTCTACAAGATCGCGCGCGCGATGATGCTCTCACCTACGGAGATCCTGCCATGAGGCGATTCTCGAAGATCTCCGGCATGACGATCGTCACCTGCGATCACGCACCGAAACAGCGCTACGCCGGCGAGCCGCCGACGTGCGCCGAAGAATTCCGATCGGCGTCGCTACCGAAGGTGATCCCATTGCAGCTCAAGGCGACCGGATGGACGGAGAGCGCGGACTCGAAAGACGGCGCGCGCCGCGTGCGCGACTTCTGCCCGATGCACCCGCTCGCACCGGGGTTCGTGATGCCCGATATTCGTGAACAGCGCGTGCTTCCTGATCCGCCCGACTGGGCGAGCGTCGCTCGGCCGAAACCCGGCCCCTGATTCGCAGTTGCTGCGATCGGTGCCATGGCGGCAACGCGTGCGAGTGCGCGCGTGCAGGTTCGATTCCTGATCGATCGGCGGCGTGCATTCCGCACGCGTTTGTCAACGTCACTAGCCACGAAGGAACGAGAGCCACCATGACGACCGATACCAAGACTCCGAGCAAGTTCGACAAGGCCGTTACTCGCGCGACCGGCGGCGCCGCCGAGATCGTCGAGACGCCCACCGTGCCGATGACCGCCGACGTCGCCGCGATGGTCAAGCAGACCGCGCCCGGCTCGATCGCCGAGCGGCTGTCGACCGGCAAGTACGAGGCCGCGCCGCAGCTGTTCAAGCTCGAGCCCGGCCAAGAGCTGTCCGGCATCCTCGAAGGCCACGGCCCCGACGCCGAATTCGAGCATAGCGACAAGTTGTCGGGGGTCGTCACCACCACGATCGTCAAGACGTGGATCATCGCCGATCCCACGCGGACCGTGCGCGTGTCGATCCTGAGCTCGGCGCAGCTCGACAAGAAGCTTAATGGCTTCATCGGCGATCACGTCACGATCGCGCGCGGCCAAGACGTCAACATCTCGGGCGGTCGCCGGATGACCGAATACATCGTGTTCGGCGAAAAGATCGCGGGCAAGCGTCGTCAGTGGTTCGACGTCGCCGACACCGAGCGCGCGATGATCGAGGCGAAGGCGCAGCACGCGCTACCGGCTGGTGAAAGCAACCACGCGTCGTGATCCGTCGCTGTCGCTGCAAATGGTGCGGCGAGCGACGGAATTGGGAGATCGACGCTTCCGGCGTCGTGCGAGCTGAGCGGCACCCGAGCCCGCTCGAAGATGGCGCGCACGACGCCGACGGGCGATCGATCTTTCACTGCCAACGCTCACCGTCCGGGCTGTGCGAGCCGTCGTCCGAGGCCGATCGCATGGTGCGCGAGCTCGCTGAGGGTGCGAGTCGCCGCATTATGGGGCTCGATCGTGGCAAGCGCGCCGGAGTCCGCAAGTAGCGGTTGACGCCCATGGCCGCACGTACACGTAAGCGTAAGCGTCGCCACCCGGCAACGAAGGCTCCCAAGGCCAAGCCGGCGACAACGCCGAAACCG
>CAZDGY010000550.1:3176-4942 GCA_964504685.1 uncultured Kofleriaceae bacterium
GTGTAGCCAAACCGACGCCCCAAAAAAAGGCAAAGGCGAAGGCGAAGACGAAGACGAAAGTTGGGAAGGTTGGCGGGTCAAGGCCCGTCAAGCGTCGCGCGCCGGCCGCGCCTTCAAAGCCGGCACCATTTCCTAAGCGCAAGCCCGCCGCGGCAATTAAGCCGCGAAGGCCAGCGCCGCCGCCCGTTCGTAAACTCTCGCGTAACCCCGAGGCCGTTCGCTCGCGCAGGCGCCGGCTCGAGGCGAAGTCGGCAGCGCTCGGCATCGCCGCCGCGAAGGCCGCGAAGAAGGCTGAGCAGCTCGCGCGCGCCAAAGCGGCCCGCAAGAAAAAGAAACAGCTCGGCCGGCCACTCACCGATGAGGAGCGCGCGGCGTCGTGGCTCGAGCGCATTCGTGAGCACTGCGCGGCGGTGTTCTCGTGTGCGCTCGCGATCACGTATCCGGGCGGCGGTCATGCCGACTTGCGCGACTCGCACGATCAGCATCTGGCATCGCAGAAGCGCAGCCATCTCTGGCTCGCGGTCGGCCACTACTCGTCGCCGGACTCGGATATTTCCTACGCGCTACTGGCCGAGGCGTTGATGCGCGTGCGCGATGATCTTTTTCTCGAGACGCGCGTCGGTCCCGATCGCCTGACGCAGATCCGCATCGTGTTCCACGATCCCGACAGCAAGCGGACCGAGAGCGATTCGGTGGTCTCGAAGATCGGTGGCTACGAGTACGTGATCAGCGACATGATCGGAGAGCTTACCGGCTCGGACGTTGACAACCCGGACGCTGACTCGCTTGCGGCGCGGTACGAGAATACGGTCGTGCCGCAGTTCTACGTTTTCTTTTCGAGCGAGATGGTTCGCTTTCAGAAGGTCGCGTTCGGTCCAAAAACGCAGGAGGTAAAGTTACGATGAGGAAGAAAGACGAGTTAACGCGCGAGCACACGTGCATGCAGAACGCGCACCCCGAGGAGATGACATTTGTTCTCCTGAGTCGAGACATCGCGGCGCCGGCGGCCATTCGTGCGTGGGTCGCGGAACGGCTGAGACTCGGGAAAAACATCAATACCGATCCTCAGATCACCGAAGCGCAGGAATGCGCTCGCGTGATGGAGTCCGAGGGACGGAAGTGGGCGCCATGAAAGATTTCGCGCCAACCGAGGAAACGATTTCCCTGCACGGACTCGGTTTCATCCAGCTCAGGCTTGCCGGCGATCAACGCCTTCACGTGTGGCATCCCGATCTGCCGCGTCGCAATTGCTACGAGCATTCCGCGATCCATAACCATCGCTTTGCGTTCACGTCGCGGGTGCTCAGGGGCGTGCAGCTCAATCAGCGTTGCGATCTTGAAGTGGTCAAGCCCGGCACTGGATCACACGTACTGATCAGCCACAACGGACCGCGTAGCGAGAAGGGCGGTCGAGAGAGTTACCCGGTCGCGGACGTTGAGGTGCACGTGCGAGAGATCGAGCAGTACCGCCCCGGCGAGGAGTACGCGATGCCGGCGCTCGAGTACCACCGAACGCCGTGCGCGGGCATCGTCGTTACACTCATGCGAAAGCGCGAGCAGTTGGCGATCCACGCGAACAGCGTGTGTAAACGCGGCGTAGATTTTCACTACGACTTCGATCGCTTTCAGCTGTCGCCGGATGATCTGTTCGACATCGTGAAGGCCGCGCTGCTCCATGGTTGAGCGTCGCGCGTTCAAGATCTCTGGCACGGTCGACATCGAATGCTGGGACTGGCAGAACTTCGCGGTGGGCGCGATCTACGATG
>CAZDGY010000551.1:0-4941 GCA_964504685.1 uncultured Kofleriaceae bacterium
AGCGTCACCAATTCAGATTCTCGGTTGCGGTTCCGCAGTTCCCTATTGTCCGGAACCCGAACGAGAACCGTTCTACTGCTGGTCGAGCAGGTAGACCATCAAGTAGCCCTCGGCCGTGCGGCGAGGCCCGGGCGCGCTGGCCATCAGTCGGAAGTCGGCGGCGAGCTGGCGGCGTTGATAGCTGCGGTACAGCGCCATCGGATCGATCTCGTGCGAGTGCTCGAGGTCTTCGATCTGACGGCCGAGGATCTCGGCGGCCCACGCGGGGCTCGCGGCGCCGATGCCGTGTTGCTGCATCGCCCGGCGCAAGGTCGCGAGCTCTTCGCTCGTCATGTTGAACAGGAACTCTTCGAACGCGGCGCTCTCGTCGACGCTCATCCCGTCGCGGCCGAAGAAGTCCAAGACCTCTGGGCTGCAGTCTTCGGTGACGAGGCGGAACGTCTCGGTCGCGCCGAGCAGCGTGCCGTACGCAGCGTTGATCCGATTGCGCGCGTGCCACGCCGATTCGAGCAACGGCGCGAAGTCGTCGATCTCGAGAGCAGCGTCATCCCAGATCGTGATCAGCTGATCGGCGGCGCGCTGCTTCGTCCGACGCGTGACGTCGGGCTTGCGCAGTAGCGCGAGCAGCAGCTCTTCGGCGAGCAGCGTATAGATCGATTGAGCGACCTCTTCGCGCAGCTCGTGAGTCATCCGCACGGCGGTCGGCACATCGGACAGCGCGGCGGTCGCTTTGACGAACCCGCGCAGGAAGTTGATCTTCGTCAGCAGGTGAGTGCGCGACAACGTCGCCTTGAGCGGCAGCGCGAGGTCGCCCGACAGACCGTCGATCGTGCACAGGTGATCGATCAACGTTTGCTCGTCGCGCGGCTCGCCGCCGAGCGCGGTCGGCCTGCGCAGCGGGCGTTGGCGATCGAGCAACTCGGAGGTCGCGCGCAGCTCACCGATCAGCGCTTGTAGGATCGCGGCGTCACTCGGCGAGCGCACCGCGACGGTGGTCATCGCCTCTTCGACCAACTCCGACTCGTGGCGGTCGAGAACGCTCACGGCAAAGGCTTGCGCCGACATCGCCATGCCGGATGACGCTAGCACGGGACCTGACGATCCGGCGATAGGACCGCTCGGCGGCGGATTCGTTGGGCTCCGACTGGGGTACGACATCGTGCGCTCTTCTAGTCAGTAGGACTCTGAGCCGCCGCCACCCGCTCTCGCCGGCGACGTACCACGAAACGAATCGCGAGGGCGGCAAGAGCCAAGATAATCACGATTCCGACGATGACGTCGACGCGCTTGAGGGTATGCGCCACGTCATCCCACCGGGCACCCAGCTCGTAGCCGATGAAGATCAGAACGGTCCCCCAGATCGTCGAGCCGATGAACGTCTGGGTAAAGAACGGCACGAGCGGCATCCTCGCAATACCGGCAGGAATCGAGATGATGTGGCGGATGACCGGCAGGAAGCGGCCGATCAGGATGGTCGCCTTGCCGTGCTTCGCGAAGAACGTCTCGGTCTTCTCGATGTCCTTCGCGCGGACTAATACGAACTTTCCGTACTTCACGAGCAGCGGCTTGCCGCCGGCAGCACCTAGCCAATAGCACAGGCCAGATCCGACCAGAGCGGCGGTGCTGTTGATCACCAAGATGACTGGCAGCGAGAAGTCGCCCTTACTGGCCATGTAGCCGGCGAACGGCATCACGAGCTCGGACGGAATCGGGATCAGCGTGCTCTCGAGCAGGATCAGCAAGAACAGCCCGGGATAGCCGAGGTCGGCGACGATGCCCTGGACGTAATGTGCGAACTGTTCGAGCACGAAGCCGTGTTCTAGACGAAGCCGAGCCCGGAAGCTAGATGCCGTTGCCCTTGCGGTTGCGGAAGACGAGGGCCGCGCAGAACGCAGCCGCCAGCGCGGCCGAGCCGAGCAGCAGGACAAAGATCACGAACAGGCTATCGTGCTGAGGATCGTAGACGCGCGAGATGACCAGCTCCTGGACGATCGAGCCCATGCTGCCGAACCCCGAGATCACCGCAGCGGCGAACGTCGCGGCGCGGCGACCGCCGATATCCATCGCGCCGGCCCCCGTGAGTAGCGCGTCCGGGCCATAGACCGAGAACCCTACCAGCGCGAGCACCGGGACAAACAGCGCGAGGCTCGCGTCGTAGAACCCGGTCATCAGCGCGAGGAATACGGTGGTCGCGATCATCATGATCAGCGAGATGCCGGCGCGCGAGCTCTTGAAGTAGCGGTCCGATAGCCAGCCGGTGAGGTACACGCCGGGCAGACCGAGCAGATCGAACGCGGTCGCATATAGCCCGGCGGCGGTGTCGTGGTCGCCACCGAGGTAGTTCGAGTTGATGAAGTAGGGCGCCCACGACCAGATCGCGTAGCGGATGAACTTGACGAAGAAGTAGAACCCCGCGACGAGCATCAGGTTGATCCACGCGTTGCGGGTCAGGCCCATGAAGCCGTCGCTCGGTGGCGGCACGAGGTCGGGTGCCTTGCTTTCGTCGACCACGGTGTCCGGATCGTCGATCGCCACGAGCCCGAGGTCCTCGGGCCGATTGCGCTGCCAGTAATAGAACAGCACCCAGATCGCGGTGAGCACCGCGGCACCGGCGAAGAACGTCCACTGCCAAGGCGCCGGGGTCGCGAGCGCGAGCACGCCGGCGAGCGCCCAGCCAGAGATCAGCGCGCCGATGTTGAAGTTCGTCGCCCAGGCGCCCATCACCTTGCCGCGCTCGTGCTTGTGGAACCAGCCCGCCATCGTGCCGACGTTGCCGGACCATCCGGTCGCTTGTGCGAGACCGTTGACCGCGAACAGCCCGGCCATCACCCACGGCGACATCGTGATCCCCATCGCCGCGGTCACGACTACCGAGATGCCCATGCCGAGCAGCACGTTCTTGCGCGGCCCGAGCCGGGTGCCCATCGACGACGCTAGGAACTGACCGATCGCGTACGTGATGAGGTACGCGGTGCCGATGTTGCCGAGCGTCGCCTGGTCCCAGTGGTTCTGTGCGCCGATCGCTTTCTTCGCGACGGTGAACGGCTTACGGCAGAAGTAGTAGCCGACGTACGACAGATACGTCGCGATGAATACGCGGCGACGCCAGACCCGGTGGGCCGGCGTGAGCGCCGTTGCCACTAACGTCCCCGGATCCGGTCGTAGGCGGCACCGAGGCCGGCGGCGAGCTTGGCGTCGACCCCGATCGGCGCGTCCGGATCGATCGGATCGCCGACCGCGAGTACTGCGACGACGTGACCCGAGACGCGGATCGGCGCGGCGGCTTGCGCGTCGGGATCGCCGAGCAGCTTGGTCAGCCGAGCTTGGAGCTCGCCGCTCGGCACATCGCTCGACCTGCGGCGCATCGCGTACGCGCGTTGGATCAGCGACGGCGCCGCGAGCGGGAACGCGACCGAGTCGAGCGGCGCACTCAACCCACGGCCGCGATAACCGATCGCGATCGCATCCTTGATCGCGACGACGAGCACCGCTTTCCATTGCGTCGCCGCGAACTCGACGACGAGCTCGGTCGCGGCATCGCGCGACGTAGCGATCTCGAGGCCGGCGAGCACTTCGTCGAGCGTCGCCGGAGGCGGCGGTGCGGCAGGTGGCGGCACGGTGACGATTGCCGGAGACGAAGCGCGCACCGTCGGCGCGTTGAACACGTTCGCCGGCGGAGGCGGCGGCGGGCGCGGCGGCGGCGGCGCTTGAAACTTTTGCGTCGCTTGGCGCGGGACCGGCGTCGGGGTAGGGGGCCCGATCGCAGCGGCCTGGCTCAGCGACAGCGGCGGCGGCGGTGGTTGCGGCTTCGTCGGCGTGCGATTGATCGCGAACTGACCGCTCTGCGAGTAGTCCTTCGCGACCCGGCTGTCGTCGAGGTCGGTCAGCGCGAGCCGGACGCTGTCGGGATCGAGCATGTCGAGATCCGGCAGCGGCGGTTGGATCTCGAATACGTCCTCGTCGGGATCGAGATCGAGCGAGGGAATCGGCCCGGTCATGAGATCGACGTCGAACTCGCCGTCCGGTGACATGCCGTAGGCTTGCGACACGAGGTGCTCGAGCCGCGTCGCGGGCGCGATCACCATCAACACCGGGCCGTCGACTGCGGCCTCGAGTGCCTTTTGCAGCGCTGGATCCGGGTCGCGGGCGCACACGATGAGCTCGCCGTCTCGGCGCCGGCCGATCGCGATCGCGCACGCCGCGCGGCCGAGCTCGGCGGGAAGCAAGCGCGCGAGTGTCGTGTCGCGATTCGCGAGGTGCTTGGTCAACGCGCACGACACGCGTTTCTGCTCGCCGAGAGCGCGCGCCGCATCATCGAAGTCGAGTAGGCCACGCGCGATCAGCAGCGAGCACAACCGCTTGCCGGTCGCGCGCTGTTCGCCGAGCGAACGCTGCAAGTCGTTCGGCTTGATGAGCCGTCGCTCGATCAGGATGTCGCCGATGCGCTTCATCGGGCCGCCCATGTTGCCACGCCCATTGTCATTGCTGATCGACGAGTCGCCTGAGATTCGGTGCGATCTGCGCAACCGCGCGTTCGCCTTTGACCGAGCCGGCGATCTGTCGACCGGTCGAATGACCGTCGGCGGTGGGAATCGCGAACAGCGGGATCATCGCATAGTGGAAGCCGGCGGCGGTCAGGCGCGGGTCGTCGCGATCGGCATCGAACACGACGAGCCGGAGATCGCCGAGCGTCGCGTCGAGCTCGCCGGCCGCGGCGGCCGCGTGAAACCGCTGGCATGGCTCGCACCACGACGCGCCGACGTAGACGACGAGCTTCTTGCCGTCGACCTTGGACTTCGCGACCAAGGCCGCGAGGTAAGCGGGAACGTCGCCACTCGGCGCGGCATCGATCAGCTCGAGCTTTTGCTGCGGGGTCGCCGCGGGGACGGCGCGCGAATCACTGGCCTGACACGCGGCGAGCGCGACGACTATGGCGACAGC
>CAZDGY010000552.1:0-4939 GCA_964504685.1 uncultured Kofleriaceae bacterium
ACCGCGCCGCCATCCGGCGGCGCTGCCGCCCGGGGGCAAGCCCCGTCCGTCGATGGAACCGCGCCGCCATCCGGCGGCGCTGCCGCCCGGGGGCAAGCCCCGTCCGTCGATGACCAGCACCGGATCACACCGATTCATCCGGCGGGCGCGCATCCGATCGCGTTCGCGGGAACCGGTCGGTGGGTTGCCGCCGCGTTCGCCGATCACGAGCTGTGGCGCTACGACGTCGAGCGCGGCGAAGCGATGCGAATCACGCTCGAGATCGCGCCCGATGCCGCCTTCGAGCTCACCGACGATGGCACGATCGTGTTCGCGAGGGGCAACCAGCTGCTCGCGCTCCATCCGCACGGTACGCCGGGCGCGATCGCAGCGCTGCCGGCACCGGCGGTTCGGCTCGTCGTGCTCGACGCCGAGCGCGCGATCGCGATCGCCGCGAACGGCGACGCCTGGACGGTCGCGCTCGCCGGTCACGGCACGCCGCTCGCGCATCGCACGCCGATCCCGCCGAACGCGGTGTTCTCGACCGGCACCGGCCTGTTCGTCGCGAGCAGCACCGCACGCGAAATCGAGGTGATCGATCCGATCGCCGACCTCGGCTGGCCGCTCGGCTCGTTGCACGTGTCGCGCTTCGCGATCTCTCCCGACGGACACGTCGTGGCCGGCGCCGGCCCCAACGGTATCTCGACCTGGCCGCTCGAGATCCCCGATCGCGCGCAGCTGCCGGCCTGGCTCGATCAGTTGACGAATGCGACCGCTCCGACCGGCCCCGCGTCGCTGAGCTGGCGCTAAGATCACGGGGTGGCGGGCCCGAAGGAATCCGACCCCTCGCTGCCGACCGTCGTGGGCGGTCGACGCGGCAGCCGACCCGAGGGCGAACCCGAGCGTCCTGCGAGCCCGCCGCCCGAGCGCTACGAGCTCGGTAGCGAGATCGCTCGCGGCGGCATGGGACGCGTCGTCGATGCGTTCGACACCAAGCTCGGCCGCACCGTCGCGTTCAAAGAGGCGCTCGCCGATAGCGAGGACGCGCTCCGCCGATTTCGCCGCGAGATCCGGATCACCGCGCGGCTCGAACATCCGTCGATCGTCCCGGTCCACGACGCCGGCGAATCGGCGAACGGCTCGCCGTTTTACGTCATGCGCAAGGTCTCGGGCCGCCCGCTCGAGGAGCTCGTGCTCGCCGCCGACACCCTCGCGAAGCGGCTCGCGTTGCTGCCGAACCTGGTCGCTACCGCGAACGCGATCGCGCATGCGCATCGCCGCGGCGTCATCCATCGCGACATCAAGCCGACCAACATCCTGATCGGCGATTTCGGCGAGACCGTCGTGATCGACTGGGGACTCGCGAAGGCCACTGGCGAGCCGGACGACGATGACCTCGGCGAACCGTCTGCGCTCGTCGCGAGCGATTCGCTGCGCACGCGCATCGGCACGGTGTTCGGCACGCCGGGCTTCATGCCGCCCGAGCAGATTCGCGGCGAGCCGGTCGGCGCGGGAAGCGATGTCTACGCTCTCGGCGCGACGCTGTACTACACGCTCGCGCGCAAGCCGCCGCATGCGGCGACGTCGGGCGACGAGACCCTCGTCGCGGCCGAGCGCGGGCCCCCTGAACCGCTATCGATGCTGGTCGCCGGTGTACCGCCAGAGCTCGAGACGATCGTCGACAAGGCGCTCGCCTACGATCCGCGCGTCCGTTACCGCGATGCCGGAGCGCTCGCCGAGGATCTCGAGAGCTTTCTCGCCGGTCAGCTCGTCGGCGCGCACCGCTATTCGCGTCGCGAGCGCGTGATGCGATTCGTCCGCCGTTATCGGGCAGCGTTCGCGATCGCGGGTCTGGCGATCGTTGCGCTCGCGATCGGATCATGGATCGCGATCGGCCGCGTTCTCGACGAGCGCGATCGCGCCGACGCCGAAGCCGAGCTCGCGACACGGCGTCAGCACGATGCCGAGCTCGCCCGCGCCGCCGAGCAAGATCGCGCGGATCAGTTGCTGCTCTACCAAGCGCAACAGCTCGCCGACACGAACCCCACCGCCGCCGTCGCGCTCGTCAAGCAACTCGCCACGCCGCCGGAACGCTGGACCAAATGGTGGCGCCACGCCCGCGCGATCGCCGCGGAGAGCACCGCGGCCGGGATCGCCCGGGCACTTCCTGGTCCGGAGCGTGCGTCGTCGGTCGCGATCTCTCCAGGCGGTGGCCGTGCACTCGTAGTCGGCATACGTGGCGAGCTGTGGTGGTACGAGCTCGCCGAGCTGCGCGTTCACCCGCTCGCCGGATCGTACGGCGAGAGCGCGATGTTCGCGGGTGACGATCGCGTCATTGCATACTCGAGCGAACGGATCTCTGTCGTCGAGCTCGCCACAGGCGCTCGTCGCGTGATCGCCACTGACCAGGTCGATCGCGCGACCGCGTCGGCGCACGCGGTGTATTGGCTGGTCGGCCCTACGCTGTGGCGAGCCGAGCTACCAGCCGGAGCGGCGACCCGTATCGGGACGTTCACCGGCCCACACTTCATCCGGGTCTCCCCGGATGGCGCGCACCTGCTGGTGATAGCGGACGAGGGCGCGTACCTGGTCGACGATGCGACGCCCGGACGGGCCCGCAAGCTCGTGGCCGGCGAGGTGGGCCCGAGCACGTGGTCCGCCGACTCGAAGCGGGTCGCGATCGGGCGCAGGCACCAGGTCGGGATCGTCGAGATCAGCGAGCAGAGCACGCCGATCGCATGGACGACGGTGCCGAGCCTGATCGGCCAGCCGGTGTTCGCAGACCCGTGGCTATACCTCGGCGACGAGCGTGGCCTGCAAATGATCGTGCCGCCCGGGCCGCACCTGACCGCCGAGACCGCCGATAACATGTTGCTGTTTCCGGCATTTCGCGGTCGGGTCGCGTTCGCAAACGGCAACCGGATCTCGCTTTGTTACGGCTCCGAGACGATCCCGGTCGTCGCGCCGGTCGAGCGGATCGATCGCTTCGCGACGTCGGCAACGAGCCGCTATCTCGTCGTCGCCGCGCAGCAGCGCACGTTCATCTACGACCTCGCGGCGATGTTCCCAGCGACCCGCGAGTTCCCGGGCTATTCGTCTTTCGCGTCGGTCGGTGCGCACGATCTCGTCGTACTGAGTCCCGACACGTGGGCATGGATCGATGTCGATGCGGGCATCACCCACGTGATCGGAGCGGTGCTCGCGGCCGGCAGCATGGCCAGTATCGGCGGTAGTCCAACGACCGACGACATGTTGTTAGTCGCCTACGACCACAAGCTCCGCCGCTATCGCCCCGGATCTCCCGAACCAGAGACGATCGCATCGGATGTCAGGTTTGCGGAGATCGACGACCAGGTGATCGCGTTAGCGCAGCTCGGCGGCACGATCGTCGAGTATCGATTGGCCGACAAGCAGCTCGAGACGGTCGATCACCGTCAGGGGCTCGTCGTCTCGATCGCGGGCCAGGCGGGGTGGCTCGCGGCGATGTATTCCGACGGCACGGTGTGGCGACGCCATCGCGCGAGCGGAAAGTCTTCGACGATTCATGTCGACGAGGTCCTGACCGACGCACAGCTCCAGCTCGAGCCGGACGGTAGCGTGCTCGTCCCCGTCGGCAAGAAGCTGATGCGCTGGAGCACGTCGGGCGAGCTGAAGACGTTGGTCGAGCTCCCGTCTCCGGTCGTGTTCGCGACCACCGCTAGCGGATCGGCCACGATCACGACCAAGGACGGCGCGACCTACTCGTGGCCCGTCGATGGCCACACCCCGCCGCAGGGCATCGCGCCCACCGGGACCGGTACGATATCGATCTCCGGCGACGCACAGTTCGGTGCGTTCGTCACCCCGCGAGGCATCGACCTCGTCGATCTCGTCGCCGGTGTGCGGTGGTCGCTCGTGCCCGCCGACCGGAAGATCCGCGCTGGCCAGGCGGTGATCTCGCGCGATGGCAAGCGCGTCGCGGCGATGCTGCTAGGCACGATCGTCGTATGGGATCTCGAGCTGCCGATGACCGCCGCCGATACCCGGTCGTGGCTCGATCAGCTGACGAACGCGAGCGCCGACCTCGGAGCGTCCGCGCTGACCTGGCGGTAGTGCTACAACCCAGAACGGTGACGACACCGTTCCGCCTCCACGATTCGATGCGCCGTCAGAAGGTCGACTTCGAACCGATCGTGCCCGGCCACATCGGCATGTACGTGTGCGGGCCGACGACCTACGCACCCGCGCACATCGGCCACGCGTACTCCGCGATCGCATTCGACACGATCCGCCGCTCGCTCGAGTTCCTCGGCTGGTCGGTGAAGTATGTCCGGAACGTCACCGATATCGACGACAAGATCATCAAGCGAGCGAACGAGACCGGCGTCGATCCGTTCGAGATGTCGGCTGGCTTCGCGCGCGACTACAATCGGGACATGGCGGCGTTCGGCGTTCGACCGCCCGACATCGAGCCGAAAGTTACCGGCCACATCTCGGAGATCATCACGCTGATCTCGCGGCTGATCGCCGCTGGCAAGGCGTACTCGGTCCATAGATCCGCACCGCCATCCGGCGGTGCTGCCGTCGGGGAGCAAGTCCCCGCCGGCGGTGGCGACGTCTATTACGAGGTCGACACGTTCCCGGCATACGGCAAGCTTTCAGGCATGACGCTCGATCAACTGCGCGAGGGCGCTCGGGTCGAGGTCGACGACCGCAAGCGATCGGCGCCGGATTTCGCGCTGTGGAAATCAGCGAAGCCCGGCGAGCCGTCGTGGGATTCGCCGTGGGGCAAAGGCCGGCCCGGCTGGCATATCGAGTGCTCGGCGATGACGATCGCGCACCTCGGCACGACGTTCGATCTGCATGCGGGCGGCAAGGACTTGATCTTTCCGCACCACGAGAACGAGATCGCGCAGTCGCAAGGCGCCGACGGCGAGGGCACGTTTGCGCACTACTGGCTGCACAACGTGTTCTTGAACTT
>CAZDGY010000553.1:0-4937 GCA_964504685.1 uncultured Kofleriaceae bacterium
GCGTCAGCTTCGCGCGCAGCTCGGGGTCCGCGACCTGTTTCGCGAGGAAGCGCCTCGGCATGCGCTCGAGTAGCTCGTTGACCTTGGGTGCGAACGCGAAGCCGACCACCGTGCTCTCCATCAACCAGTACTGGCCGGTGCGGCGCAGCGCATGGGTCGCCGGCACGTGCTCGAACATCCAGCGTTCGCGTGCAGTCATCTCGCGATCGCGCTTCGGCATGATCCACGGCGGCGTGCGCTGAAACACTTCGAGCTTGGCGACCTGCTTCGCGATCTCGGGCACGAACTGGATCGCGCTCGCGCCGGTGCCGATCACCGCGACGCGTTTGCCGGCGAGCTCGTAGTTGTGGTTCCACTGGGCCGAATGAAACTGCGTGCCCTCGAACGATGCGAGCCCGGGGATCGCCGGTAGCTGCGGCACGTGCAGGGCGCCGTTGCCGAGCAGCAGCGAGCGCGCGACGAGCACGCCGTGCGAGGTTTCGACCCGCCACGTCCCGGTCGCGTCGTCGAACTCGGCCGACACCACGCGATGATCGAAGCGAAGATGCTCGCGCAGGCCGTACTTGTCGGCACAGTGTTCGAGGTACGCGAGGATCTCGGCTTGCGGGCTGTACGCGCGCGACCAGCCCGGGTTCGGCTCGAAGGAGTACGAGTAGAGGTGCGACGGTACATCGCACGCCGCGCCGGGATAGGTGTTCTCGCGCCACGTGCCGCCGACCCGCTTCGCCTTCTCTAGGATCACGAAGTCGCGGATCCCCGCTTTGCGCAACGACACCCCGGCGGCGATGCCGGAGAACCCGGCGCCTACGACGATCGCGGATAGCACGTCGGCCATGGGCGGTACCGTGGATCGCTATTGAAACATAGTCAATAGTGAAAGTGGTGACATCGCGTGCGACGGTCGGCCGGCTGGCTGCGTCGGTATCGCAAGAAGGCGGGACGTATGTCGTCGCCTACGGCCCGATCATCGTCGGGGTCATCAAGCTGTTGCGCGGTATCGCCCGCCTCGGCGGTTAGCCCGCAGGAGCCGCCGGAGCCGGAGCCGGAGCGGGCGCGGCCGGAGCCGGAGCGGCGGGAGCAGGGGCCGGAGCAGCCGGAGCCGTGCCCATGATCAGCTTGAACTCGACGCGGCGGTTCTTGGCGCGCGCCGCGTTGAGCTTGCCGCCGGTCAGCGCCTTCGGGTCATCGACCGGCAGCGTGTCGCCGTAGCCCTTCGAGATCAGCCGCGACTCGTCGATGCCCTTCTTGACGAAGTACGCCTTCACCGAATCGGCGCGCGCCTGCGATAGCGCGATGTTGTCGGCGAACTTGCCGCCCTTGCCGAGCGGCTGGTCGTCGGTGTGGCCCTGGATCTCGAGCTTGACGTCCTTGAACTCGCCGAGCACCGCGACCGCCTTATCGAGGATCGCGTTCGATTGCGGCGCGAGGTCGGCCGAGCCGAGCTTGAACGTGATGCCTTGGATCGCGCCGGTGAACTGCTTCACCTTCTCCGGGATCTCGTCCGGGCAGCCGTCCTCGTCCTGGTAGCCGTTCTTGGTCTCCGGATCGTTCGGGCACTTGTCGAGCCGATCGACGATGCCGTCGCCGTCGGTGTCCTTATCGGGACAGCCGCCGTTCTCGGCCGGTCCTGCCTCGTTCGGGCACTTGTCGAGGCGATCGATGATGCCGTCACCGTCGGTGTCCTTGTCGGGGCAGCCGTTATTCTCGGCCGGACCGGCTTCGTTCGGGCACTTGTCATTGTCGCCGAGGACGCCATCGTGGTCAGGATCCTCATCCTTCGGCGGCGGCGGCGGAGTCGCGATGTGCTTCGGCGGATGCGCGCGACCGAACACCTTGTTGAGGCTGAACACGACTTCGTAGTCGAGCGTCACGCTGCTGGTGCCCGAGCTCGGGACGAGGATCGCGCGGAGATCGCCGCGAATCCCCCAGTCACCTTGTGCGCGGTACATCGCGCCCGCGCCGATGTAGCCCATTCCCTCGTGACCCTTGTGGATCAGGATGTCGTTGTCGGTCTTGATGATCTGCATGACGCCGCCGCCCGCGAGCACGAACGGCACGAAGACGCTGGACGGCCCGTTTTGAAACCGATAGACGAGCTGACCTCGGTACAGGATGTTGTTCACGTCAAACAGCAACATGCGCGACTCGTTCGGCAAGTACGCGCCCTCGGCCTCGACGCCGAGGTGCTCGCCGAAGTACACGCCGAGTCGGAGCCCGAACAGCGCGGAGTTGGCCTCGCTGTATGCGGTCGGGCTCTTGTCGACGCCGATCCCGTTCGTGTCGCTGAAGATGTGGGCGCCGGCGATGCCGCCGATCTCGACGTCCGCATGGGCTACGACGGGTACCGCGACAAAGGCGATAATAAGGGCGGCAATTCGCTGCATGAGGGCGGTTTTCGTCTTACACGTGCATCGGTTGCAAGTGTTACGTTCAGTTTGTTTAGGGCATAACCTGACCGTGGTCGGGTTATTGAGATGGAGCGCGTTCGCACTGACTGTCGCGGGGTGCAACTTCACGACGCCAAGCCTCGGTAGCAACGCTGGGACACCCGATGCCGCTGCGCTGCACAGCGACGGGCCGCGACTCGACGCGCCGGCGGGCCTCGACGCACCGGTCGGCACCTGCTTCGGCACCGGCCTCTTGAACGCGTGCTTCACGACGTTGCCGACCCAGGCGGTCGAGCTCGGCGCGACCGCGCTGATCGATACCAGCACGTTTGCATGCGACACGACGGTAACCGGCAAGCATCTCGAGGGCGTTTGCGTGATCGCCGGAGCGACGGTTTCGCTCGAGCACGGGGTCGCGGTCACCGGAAACAAGGCGCTGCTCGTCGTGGCGACCGAGACGATGACGCTCGACGACATGCTCGACGCCTCGAGCGTGATCGGTGATCCCGGCCCGGGGGCGCCGGGGAACTGCGACCCAGGCACCGCGCCAGGTTCGGCTGGCGGTGGCGCCGGCGGGAGCTTTGGCGGCGCCGGCGGGGACGGCGGCAACTCGACCGGCGGTCTCCACGGCGCGACGCTGGTGCCGACGACCCTCGTCGCAGGTTGTCCGGGGCAGGGCGGTAGTGGCAACCCGACCGGCGGTGGCCTGGGCGGTGGCGCGATCTACTTCATCGCTGGTCAATCGATCGCGGTCACCGGCCTCGCCGCGATCGACGCGTCGGGCAGCGGCGGCGCCGGCGGCAAGGCGAACAACGGCGGCGGTAGCGGAGGCGGCGCCGGCGGCATGATCGTGTTCGACGCACCTTCGGTCGCGATCGACGGCGACGCTTGGGCGACTGGCGGCGGTGGCGGCGAAGGTGCGGACACCGCGAACGGCCACGACGGCAACGAATCGACCTCTCCGACCCGCGTCGGCGGCGGTGGCTTCAACGACACGCTGCACGGCGGCAACGGCGGCGATGGCACCGCGACCACGGGCGTGACCGGGGACGATCGCTTCAATTCGACGTCGGCCGGCGGTGGCGGCGGCGGTGGCGGCGGCGGCGTGATCCAGGTCTACGGCACGCTGACCGGCGCCGGCCGAATCGCTCCGCCACCGAGCTAGTCGCCTTCTTCTTCGATCGTACCGAGCTCGACTCCGACCAGCGCGTTGTCGTCGTAGACCAGATCGAGCTGGGCACCTTCGAATCGGTCGCTTGGAGCGATGAGGACACGGATCGCGCGCAGCTTCGCGTTAGCGGCTGGCTTGAGCGCCGCGTTTAGCTCGGGCAACGTGACGTCGAGGTGCTCGGCATCTTCGTATTCCGCGGTGATTCCACCACCGAGCCTGACCTTCTTGCCGCCGAGTGCTTTGTTGAGCTTTGCAAGAAACGTTTTGGCATCGGCAGGCTCGTAGTACGCGATCAGCGCGGCCGGCAACGGCGGCGGCTTCGGGATCGCGGCGAACCATGCCTTGAGTCGCTCGTAGTCAGCGCCACTGACGCTCAGGCCCTTCTTGCACGCCTTGCCGCGCGTGTTGAGCTCGTGGACGTTCGTGCGCTCGAGCTCGGAGATCGACTTCGCATCGAAGTCGGCGTGCGCCTCGTACCAAGGCTTCGCCGCGAACAGCTTCCACTTCTTCTTCTTGTAGACGAGGCCATGCGCGGCGTAGATGCAGTTGCGCATGTAGTCGAGCTGCTGGCAGTCCTCGTAACCGAGGTCCTTCGTCTTCATGCCGCCGCACTCGGCCGTGTAAGTGTCCGTCAGCTTTTCGTACGGCGTGTCGACGAGGAACAGGCACGGCTCGCCACATCGCGCCGCTTTGATCTTCGGCGACAACGCGACGGGCGCCGCGGAGCCCGAGCCGGAGCCCGAGCCCGAACCGGCGTTCGGCGCGACAACGACCGCGTTCGAGCCGGCGCTGCCGCTTCCGGTCGCAGTTGCCGCCGGTTCGCTCCCCTTGCCGCATGCACTCGCGACGATGATCGCGATCACTAGCCTAACCATGCGCGGCAGTATGCCCGATCGGTTTCGCGCCCGTCGCGCGACGACTCGATCTATCCTCTCGCTATGCGGCACGTGATCGCGATCGTCGCCGCTGTCGTCGGGTGTAAAGCTAACGGCGGTAGTGGCGCGGGCAGCCCCGATGGCCCGATCGTCGCGCCCGATGCACCGAGTCCACCGATCGCGGCGGGCTGCATCACCGACGTCACGGCCGGCGATCACACGTTCACCTGCGATGGCCTGCAGGTCGATGTCCGCGTGCCGGCGGCATGCGAAGCGCCGGGCTGCGGCGTGATCCTCGAGCTGCACGGCGACACCGGCACCGGCTTGTTGATGGACGCGCACACGAACCTGCGCGCGCTCGGCGACCAATACGGCTACGTCGTCGTCGCGCCGACCGGGCCACCGTATGGCGGCGGCGAGCCGGGCTCGACGTGGACCTCGGATGACGACGCCAAGCTCGTCGACATCGTGCAGCAGTTCGCGAGCGTGTTTCGAGTCGACGCG
>CAZDGY010000554.1:0-4929 GCA_964504685.1 uncultured Kofleriaceae bacterium
AATCCCCAAACTGACACTCAAGTCCCACACTCGCCGTTTCGTCTACCTCGGCCTCGCCGACGCCGTCATCCTCGACATCGCCGTCCAGATCACCTGGAAGGGCGCCGCCAACCGCATCCCCGAAACCGCCGCGATCTCGGCCATCATCAAAACTCTCGCCGCGCAGCCGATGACTTACGTCTTGCTCGCCCTTTTCCTCACCCAATTTTTCAACTGGATGCTCGTTCTCGGCCATGCCGATCTTTCCTTAGCCCAGCCGATCACGGCCAGTTCCTACATCCTCGTCGCCATCGGCGCCCAAATCTTCCTTCCACACGAACATCTCCCGCCGACGCGATGGATCGGCCTGCTGTTCATCATGGTGTCGAACCACTTCGGCGCTGCGATCACCGCGTACCTGAACTGGCTCGTGTTGATCATGGTGATCGTCGGCGGCGCAGGCGTTCGCTACTTCATGAACCTTCGCTACCTCGGCGAAGGTGCGCAGCGCGCGGTCGGCGCGTGGCTCGTACCGGCGGCGATGTCGGCCGGCGTCGCGATGGTCGGTCTGCTCGGCATCACGCAGATCGCGAAGCCCGGCGTGCACATCGACTACGCGGTCAACTTCTCGCGCGCGCAGGAGATCATCGTCAAGCGCTGCCAGCAGTGCCATAGCTCGCATCCGACCGACGACGTGTTCAAATCGGCGCCGAACGGCGTGATGATGGATACCGCAGCGCAGATCGTCCAGCTCGCGCCGAAGATCCGCGAGCGCGCGGTCGTCGGCACGATGATGCCGTACCTCAACAAGACACACATCACCGACATCGAGCGCGCCGAGCTCGGCGCGTGGATCGATGCCGGCGCGGTCGTGAAGTAGTCAGAACGGAATCGACAGCGCGAGCACGCCTTCGAGCGCGGCCTCGTTGTCGCCACGACGCAAGAACGAGCCGCACCGAGACACCGCCGCCGAGTCGCGTCTGCGGGCGAGTGCCGGGATCGAGCAGCGACGCGCTCATCGCAGTGCCGCTCATACCGCGGTACTTCCGCGCGACGACGCGCGCGTTCGGTCGTCACATGGCGAGCGTGGCCGAACGCCGGTTCGCGCCGCTCGAGGACCGCGCGCCGATCGCATTGCAGTATCGGCTCGACGGCGAACGGCTCACCGGTGGGGGCGAGCCCGATCCGATCGCGTTACGCGATGTGCGGAGCGCGATGATCACGCGCAATGGGATCTGGCTGTTCACGTCCGCGTTTGCAACCGAACCCAGCCGGACCGCGTTCGTACCCGGTAGCGCGTCCGACCATCCGCTCGCCGCTGCGCTCGCGACCGCCGGAGTCGAGACCACGCCCGTCTCCGGTTGCTTAGAACGCTACGGCGAGCTGACGCTGGTACCGCGCGCGACCGCTCGCTGACTTCGCGGATATACTCGCGCGCGATGCCCGAATCGTTGCTCGTCGTTCGCTCGCGCCGCGTCGTCGCCGACGGCGGGATGCGTCCGGCTGCGATCCACGCACGCGGCGGCGTGATCGAGCGCGTCGCCGACTGGGATGACGTTCCGGCGGGCGCCGAGCTCGACGATGTTGGCGAGCTCGCGGTGTTACCCGGCATCGTCGACACGCACGTGCACTTGAACGAGCCCGGCCGCACCGAATGGGAGGGGTTCGCGACCGCGACGCGCGCTGCGGCAATCGGCGGCGTGACGACGCTGGTCGACATGCCGCTCAATTCGATTCCACCCACGACGACCCGCGAGGGTTTCGCGGCCAAGCGCGCGGCGGCCCGAGGTCACTGCGCGGTCGATGTCGGTTTCTGGGGCGGCGTGGTGCCGGGGAACGCGGGCGAGCTCGCTGGGCTCGCGGCCGATGGCGTTCGCGGCTTCAAGTGCTTTCTCGTCGACTCGGGGGTCGCAGAGTTCGGCTGGGTCGGCGAGCGTGACCTCACGCCGGCGATGCGGATCCTCGCCGGGCTCGGCGTGCCGCTGCTCGTCCATGCCGAGCTCGCCGGGCCGATCGATGCGGCGACCGCACAACTCGCGAGCGCCGATCCGCGCCGGTACGCGACCTACCTGGCATCGCGGCCGCCGGCTGCGGAAGAGCAAGCGATCGCGCTGGTGACTCGGCTGTGCCGCGAGACTCGCGCGCGCACGCACATCGTGCATCACTCCGCGGCGACCGCGTTGCCGCAGCTCGTGGCGGCGCGTGCCGAGGGTTTGCCGCTGTCTGCGGAGACGTGTCCGCATTACCTCCACTTCGCCGCCGAGACCATTCCCGACGGCGCGACGCCGTTCAAGTGCGCGCCGCCGATCCGCGAGGCTGCGAATCGCGAGCTGCTGTGGCGCGCGCTCGCCGACGGTGTGCTCGATTTCGTCGCGTCCGATCACTCGCCGTGCAGCCCGAGCCTCAAAGCGATCGAGGCCGGCGATTTCGTCGCAGCTTGGGGCGGCGTCTCCGGCCTGCAACTCGCGCTGTCGGTCGTGTGGACCGAAGCGCAGCGCCGCGGTCATTCGCTCGTCGATCTCGCGCGCTGGATGAGCGCGGGGCCGGCCAAGCTCGCGGGACTGTCGGCGAAGAAGGGTGCGATCGCCGCCGGTCGCGATGCGGACCTCGTCGTGTTCGGCGATGCCGAGATGCACGGGGTAACGCCGTCATCGATCCATCATCGCCACAAAGTCACCCCGTACGCCGGCGAGACGTTGCGCGGCGTCGTGCACGCGACGTATGTACGCGGAGCGTGCGTCGCGCGCGACGGCCGCGTGCTCGAGACCGAGCGTGGAGAGTTGCTATGAAAGAACCGTTTCTCGAGCTCCCTGATCTCGCGTGCGAAGACGTCGGCGGCGCGGCGATCGCGTGCAACGACGAGTTCTTCGCCGAGAAAGAAAACCTGCTGCGCGCTCACGCCGCGGAGTGGAAGGATCACGCGTACACCGATCGCGGCAAGTGGATGGACGGCTGGGAGACGCGCCGTCGTCGCGAGCCCGATCCCTTCGCCGAGGTCGGGCCCGAGCGGTTCGATTGGTGCGTCGTCCGGCTCGGCATGCCGGGCGCGATCCGCGGGATCGTCGTCGACACCGCGTGGTTTCGCGGCAACTTTCCCTCGTCGTGCCGCGTGTGGGCGTGCGAGCTCGACGATCCGCTCGATTTGCGTGGCCTGGACACCGCGGCGTGGGTCGAGGTCGTTCCGCACTCGCCGTTGCGCGGCGACACGCCGAATGCGTTCACCGTCACCGGCGCGCAGCGGTTCACGCACGTCAAGCTCGAGATCTTTCCGGACGGCGGCGTCGCACGCTTGCGCGTTCATGGCGAGGTGATTCCACGCTGGGATCGACTGCGCGCGCTCGGTGGCGCGATCGATCTCGCGGCGCTCGAGCTCGGCGCGGTGGTCGAGAGTTGCAGCGACATGTTCTTCGGCTCGCGCAACAATCTGATCAAGCCCGGGCGGTCGCGTTCGATGGCCGACGGTTGGGAGACGCGTCGCCGGCGCGGACCTGGAAACGATTGGGCGATCATCAAGCTCGCGACCGCGGGCACGATCGATCGGCTCGAGCTCGACACCTCGCACTTCAAGGGCAATGCGCCCGGTGGTTGCACGATCGAGGGTCGAGCCGGGGACGGCGAATGGCGGCTGATGTTGCGAACGCCGCTGCAGCCGCACACCCGTCACGTGTTCGACCGCGAGTTGCGCCGGATCGGCGACGTCACGCATCTGCGGCTATCGGTGTTTCCCGACGGAGGCATGGCGCGATTGCGCGCGCACGGTGCGCCGGCTCGTCCCGACGACCGCGGGCTCGGCAAGCTCGCATCGATGAGCGAGCTCGATGCGACGCATGCGTTCACGCGCTGCTGTGGCTCGACGGCGTGGGCACGCGCGATGGCAGCCTCGCGCCCGTTCGAGGACACAGCGGCGCTGTTGCGCGTCGCCGATCGCGTGTGGTGGTCGCTCGGCGAGGCCGATCAGCTCGAGGCGTTCGCGGCGCACCCCAAGATCGGCGAGACCAAAGCCCAGGCCAACGAACCGGCGGGGTGGTCGGCATCCGAGCAAGCCGGCACCAAGCCGGGCAACGCCGAGCTCGCCGAGCAGAATCGCGCGTACGAAGCGAAGCACGGGTTCATCTACATCGTGTGTGCGCAAGGTCGAAGCGGCGACGAGTTGCTCGCCATCTTGCGCGAGCGCGTGGCGAATTCTCGCGCGCACGAGCTGCGCACTGCAGGTGAAGAGCAGCTGCAGATCACGCGGCTGCGCCTGGCGAAACTACTCGAGGAGCTCGCATGATCACGACTCACGTTCTCGACACCGCCGCGGGCAAGCCGGGCGTTGGCATTGCGGTCGAGCTCGATCGCGCGGACCCAGTGGGCGCGTGGCAACTCGTCGGCGCTGGCGTCACCGACACCGATGGCCGGCTGCGCACGCTGACCCCGAACGCGATCGATCCGGGCACCTATCGCATTCGGTTCTCGACCGGTGCGTACTTCGCGCAGCGCGACGTCACCGCGTTCTTCCCCGCGGTCGAGATCCAATTCACGGTCGCGGACGGCGCGCAGCACTATCACGTGCCGCTGTTGCTCTCGCCGTTCGGCTACTCGACGTATCGCGGCAGCTGAGGTCACCGCCGGCGGATGCGCATCACGTGCGCAAAGACCGCGCCGGGCGATGGCCACTTGTCGCTCTCGGTCACTTCGTCGTGTTGTTGCATCCAGGTCAGCCCGAGCTTGACCCCGAACACCTCGTTCGCGAGCCGCAATGCGAGGTGCGCGCGCGCCTCGGCTTCGCGTTCGCGCTTGTCGCGAGTCTCGCCGCGCGCTTGCGCGAGGAATGACTGCTCGGGGTCGATCGCCGCGGCGCGCAGCCGCTCGTAGAACTTGTCGCGGAGCGCGAGCTCTTGCTCGGTCGGCGGTCGTACCACCTCGGCCAGGCTCGGGCCCGCCGGCGCCTCGGCCTCGAACTGCTTG
>CAZDGY010000555.1:0-4923 GCA_964504685.1 uncultured Kofleriaceae bacterium
CCTTCGAGAAGTTCTGGCCGAGGAAGTGCGACGTGCCGGCCTGCAGCGCCTTGCGATCTTGCATCATCGCTTCGATGCAGAACGTCTGAACCGCACCCGGGAACCGCTCGCCCGCGGTCTTCTCGCCCTGGATCACCGGCATCGCCATGTATTGCTCGGCGAACTCGGCGTAGACGCCGAGCATGCGCATCGTCTCTTCGACCGCTTCTTCCGAGCTCGCGTGCGCGGTGTGGCCCTCTTGCCAGAGAAACTCGGTCGTGCGCAGGAACAGCCGAGTCCGCATCTCCCAGCGGACGACGTTTGCCCATTGGTTGATGAGCAGAGGCAAGTCGCGATAGCTCTGCACCCACTTCGCGAACGACGCGCCGATGATCGTCTCGGAAGTCGGGCGCACGACGAGCGGCTCTTCGAGCTCGCCGGTCGGCACGAGCTTGCCGTCTTTGAGCTCGAGCCGATGGTGGGTGACGACCGCGCATTCTTTCGCGAAGCCTTCGACGTGAGCCGCTTCTTTTTCGAGAAACGACACCGGGATGAACAGCGGGAAGTACGCGTTCTGATGCCCGGTCGCCTTGAACATGCCGTCGAGCACGCGCTGGATGTTTTCCCACAGCGCATAGCCCCACGGCTTGATCACCATGCAGCCGCGGACGTCCGAGTTCTCGGCGAGGTCGGCGGCCTTGATGACCTCTTGGTACCAATCCTGGTAGTTATCCGACCGGGTCGGGGTGATCGCAGTCTGCGGCTTGCCGTTCGACATCGCGAGCGTGCATAGCACTGACCGCGGCCTTAAGGGCAGCGATCCGGAATCGTCTGGACGCCGCCGGTGCCTTTGTTCGCGAGATCGATGTCGAAGAACCACTGCTCGTCGGACAGCCACGCGATGCGCGCGACGACATCGCGCGGCGTGCCGGTGGCGAGTGCTTGCTGCCACACGGCGGAGAACTGACAGCGCGGGTGACGGATCAACTTCTTGTCGCACGAGTCGCTCTTCACGATCCGCGCGGTGACCTCGCGCGCGCCGACCTCGATGTGGACGCGGCAGGGCAGGTCGACCGGGACGTTGCGCGGCACATCCGCTGGATGCTGCGACCGCGACGGCGAGCGAAACTCGTATTCACGGTCCTGGCCATCCATCGTCAGATCGACGTGACCGTCGGGAAACACCGGATCGAACTCGAAGCTCGTGAGCTGCGCATCGGGCAGCAACGAGCGGGCGAACGCTTCGGCTCTGGGCAAGTACGCGACTGGATCGAAGTGCTTCGCGTCGTAGTCGGCCGGTAACGTCGAGCTGTTGCTCGCAGGTGGCGGCGTGGTCGGCGCAGTCGGCGTCGCCAGCTTGCCGCCGATGTAGACGTTGTTACCGATCGTGACGTTCTTGCCAATCACGACGCTCGGATCAGGCGTAGGCGACTTCGGTGCGGGCGCACGCGCAGGCAGCGTCGGTGGCGTCGGTGGCGGGGTCGCCGGAGTCGGATCCGGCGTAGGCGTAGGCGTAGGCGTTGGAGCCGGTGCGGGCGTCGGCGCCGGCGCTCCGCTCGGCGGTGCGGGGGCGACCGGCTCGTCGGCCTTCGCGACCTGGCCCGCGGTCGGCGAGCTCCCGCTACGGCGCGCGATCAACGCTCCGATCCCGATCGCGAGCGCGACGATCGCAAGCGCGACGTAGATCCAGGTGCGACTGCGCGTCGACGTCGTCTGCGGCGCCACCGCGGCCGAGCGATATCCCGGCGGTGTCTGCTGCGGCGTCGGCACGCGTTGCGTGACCACCCCGGTGCGCGTCGACAGCGCGACCCATTGTTCGGGCGGAATGCTCTGCGCTGCCGCGTTCATCGCGGTCGCCATCGCCGCAGCGGATTGGAAACGCTCGGCCGGATCCTTCGCCATCGCTTGCAAGATCACGCTCTCGAGAGCGGGTGGCAGATCCCGCCGCAGGACGCGCGGCGACGGCGGCTTGTGCTCGAGGTGCGCGCGCATGAGATCGAACATCGTCGCGCCCGAGAACGGTTGCTCGCCGGTGACCGCCTCGAACAACACGATGCCGGCGGAATAGATGTCGGCGCGGGCGTCGACGTTGCCCGAGCCCGTGATCTGCTCCGGCGCCATATAGGCCGGCGTGCCGAGCAGCGCGCCGGTTCGGGTGCGCGGCGAAACGCCTTCGCGCAGACCGGGGGCGAGCTTCGCGATGCCGAAGTCGAGGACCTTCGCGTGGCCCTCGGCGGTGACGAGCACGTTGTCCGGCTTGAGATCGCGATGGACGATGCCGATCGCGTGCGCTGCGGCGAGCGCGGACAAGATCTCGCCCATGACCTGCACGACGCCGCCGATCGGCGCACCGCCGCCGCGCACGAGCGACGACAGCGTCTGGCCCGGGATGAACTCCATCACGATGTACGGCCGGCCATCCGGCAACCGCGCGAGATCGAGCACGCCGACGATGTGCTCGTGACGGATCAGGTTGACCGACCGCGCCTCCGCGAAGAACCGATCGAGTAGCTCGGCGCTGCGCGCGCACTCTTCGGACAACAGCTTGATCGCGACCCGACTGCCGATCGCGGGATGCACCGCGAGGTAGACGCGCCCCATGCCGCCTTCGCCGAGCAACCGCGCGAGCCGATAGCGATCGATCTGCGAGCCGAGCAACGGATCGGTCGTCTCCGCCAGCGCGATGCCATCGGAAGGACACCAGCCGGCCACCGCCGCGCTCTGTCCGCACTCGGGGCAGACGTGCATCGGCCCGACGGTAACACGCGTCAAGCTGTTCGGACTGGACGAACATGAACGAGCGAACCTGCGCTACGATCCGACTATGCGGCTGTGGTGGGTCCTCGTGACCGCGGTTGCCGTCACCGCCTGCGTCAGCTCGAACCTCGTCCAGTGCGAGGACGGGCTCGCCTGCCCCAGCTCCGATGTCTGCGACGAGATCCATCACGGTTGCGTCGCTCCCGATCAGCTGACCGCGTGCGATGGGCTCGCCGACAACAGCGCTTGCGTCGCCGGCGATGTCACCGGCAGTTGCTACGACGGGGTTTGCCTGCCGCACGGCTGCGGCAACGGCATCGTCGAGCCCGGCGAGCAATGCGACGACGGCAACCAAGTCTCGAACGACGGCTGCTCGGCCGACTGCAAGTCTAACGAAACCTGCGGCAACGGCGTCGTCGACGAAGATCGCGGTGAGCAGTGCGACGATGGCAATCACCTCGCACACGACGGCTGCGATTCGACCTGTCAGTCGGAGGCCACGACGTGGACCATCGTCGCGGTCGAGCCGGCGACCATCAACCGCGACTCGTCGGCGTATGACATCGCGCGCGGCAGGCTCGTCGATCTAGTCGCAGGGACGACGTGGGAATGGGACGGAACGCGATGGACCACCGACGCAGGAACCGTTCCGATCGGCTCGGCGCTGTACTACAAGCTGTTCTACGACCCGGTGACGGCACACGTCGAGCGCTTCGACGTCGACGCCTCTGGGATGGCGAAGTTGTTGTCCTGGGACGGCGCCGCGTGGACCGCGTTTTCACAAGCGCAGATCGCGATCACGCAGAGCTCGGTCGTGTTCGCGGTTACCGCGATGTTCGATGTCGCGAACGATCGCGCGCTGCTGTTCGTGAACGTCGACGATCAAGGCACGAGCGCGACGCTGACGTACGCGGTCGATGCGAGCGGGACATGGACCACGATCGCCGGCCCGGATCTCAGCGCGGAGGCTGATCTCGCAGCGGCATACGATGTCTCGACGGGAGAGGCGATCGTGATGGAGGGCCACTACGATGTCGGCACCGGTGCGAACGTGGTCGAGTGGTCGTCGACCGGCGGTGCGTGGACGCCGAACGAGGTCTACCAGATGCCGATCCGAGACTGGTCGGTGACCTACGACGACGCGCGTGGCCACCTGATCCTGCTCGACACTCGTGAGAACGCGCTATGGGAGCGGCTCGCGAGCTGGACTCCGATCACCGGGACGACGCCGGTCACGACCGCGGGTCCGCCGGGGCTCGCATACGATGCCAGCTCCGATGCGCTGTCGGTGTTCCCGTCGGCGACGAGCGCGATCTGGACCTGGAGCGGCGGAGCGTGGGCGACCTCGATCGGTCCGGCGCCGTACACCGTCGGAATGCTCGCGGCACTTCCGGCGCTGCCCGGGTTCGTCGTGCTCGGCGGCGATGCGGTTCACGATCATACGTGGACGTGGGACGGCGCATGGCACGCGTCGTCGGCGAGCGGACCGCCGGCGCGCACCGGTGAGGTCGCGACCTACGATCCGACGAACCGGGCGACGGTGCTGGCCGGTGGCAACAACGGCTCGGATCTACTCGACGCGTGGTCGTTCGATGGGGCGGGGTGGACCGAGCTCGCGGCGCCGCCACCACAATCGCCGATCTATGCGATCGGCTACGACCCGAGTGGCCGCGATGTCGTCGCGGAGTGGCAGAGTCAGATGTCGTTCCCGCAGGTCTACGACTTGTCGAGCGCCGACGGATCCTGGCAGTCCGCTGGGTTCGGGCCCAAGCCCGATGGGCCCACCGACCTGATCGTCGATTCGATCGTATGGGATGCGCGCAACGCGAACGTCGTCAACCTCGCCGCCGACGGCACGCTCTACGACAACACGTCGAACGGTTGGCACAAGTCGCTGTCGGTCGGGAGCACCGGCTCGGTCGCGATCGCCGATGAACGCCGCGGCTCGATCATCGTGCTGCTCGGTGACGGCACTGGCCAAGTGTGGGAGCGCAGCGGCGGACAGTGGACGCAGCTCGACTCGTTGCCGATCGCGGTCGCAGGCGCGATTGCCTACGATCCGGTGCAAGGCCGCGTGTTCGTGCTCGGCGCGTCGCAACGCGTCGGGACGCTGCGGCTCGCCCGGCCGACGACGCGCCGCGCGCCCGACGAGACCTGCGCGCCGGGCGTCGATGCCGACGGCGATGG
>CAZDGY010000556.1:0-4910 GCA_964504685.1 uncultured Kofleriaceae bacterium
CCGGGATGAGCGCAAGCAGGACGGCGCGGCGAAAGGCGGGCATCTGGGCGTTCTCCGAAGGTGACGTGCGGGCGCGGACAGCGCCAACTAGTTATGGAATGGCAAAAACACCGACAGGCTCGCCGTGACGGCGCTGTCGTTCACTAGAAAGCGTTCCTCGAGCAGCTCTTGGCGGAACGTGCGGTTGCGTACGTCGATGCGAAACGCGAACGCTTGACCCATGAAGAGTCTAATCCCGAAACCGACGACGCCGGAGGCACCGCGACTCGTCTTCGAGTCGATCACACCGACGCCAGCGTCGGCGTGAAGGTCGAAGTGGACGATCGAGCCACCTAGGCGCAGCTTGCCGTACACCGGGCTCCACACGAGCAACGACTCGACGAAGTACTCCGGCGCGTACGTATCGGTGAGCACGATGCTGTGCGTGATCTCGAGCGCGCGAATGATGTCTGCGTTGGCGTGGGTGTACGCGCCGCCGAACTCGACCGCGGTTTCGTCGGTCATGTGATACGTGTACGACGCGGTGACGAGGTACGTCGCCGACAACAGATCGCTCGCGTAGTAACCGCCGCCGACGGATATCTCGTGCCGGCCTTGTTTCACGAACAGGCGATCGACCGCGCCGCGCCGCTTGCGCTTGATCGCGAGCCGATCTGCGATCGCTTGATCGATGCACATCGCAGTCGACCCGGGCGGCTTCTCGGCGTCGTCGGGCTTCGTCGCTTCTGGCGCTTTGTCCTTGTCGGCCGGCGTCTTGTCGCTGTCTTTCGCGTGGTTGATCTTCTTTTTCTGCGGCGAATCATCGTCGGCGGCGACGGTCACCGGCGCGGGGCAGTGATCGTCGGCGTGTGCGGCGCGAGCGGCGGCGACGACCGCGAGCACTAACAGGATCCGCGCGGTCATGGCTTCGGCCCGATCCAGAACGCGAGTCCCGCGGTTGCGATCAGGTTGTTGGTGAACCGCGACTCGCCTGCGATGTCCTCGACCGCGGTCAGGTCACGGACGTCGAACCGAATCGTCACCCAGTTGGTGACGAACAGGTCGAGCGCGGTGCCGGCGTCGAACGACAAGCCCTGGACCGCGTCGTGGAACATTCGGCCGCCGCCCGCGAACAACATGATGTCGGCATGGACGATGCCGCCGCCGAGCTTGAGCTTCGCGTGAATCGGCGACCACATGAAGTTGCCGAGCGCGACGTACGCCATCGCCGGAACGAATCGGCTATCGCCGAAGAACTGGTTGATCGGCGCGTCGAGGTCGAGCTGCATCGGCGTCAGATCGAACTCCGCCTGAACGCCGAAATCCTCGGTGAAGAAATAGCCGAGCGAGCCGCCCGCGAACCAACTCGATGACGTCAGGTCGCCACCGTACAAACCGCCGTGAACGACGACGACGAAGTTGCCCTTCTTGCGGAAGTTGCGCTTCTGAACGCCGCGCGGCTTCAGGGTCGAGCCGAGCTCGCCGGCGAGCGTCTGGTCGAGGCACGACGGCAGCGGCGCATCGGATGGCTTGGCGGGCGCTGCCGGTTGTGCGTGCGCGATACCGCACAGGCAGACCAGCGCGAGCGCACAGCTCGCCAGTACCCCGTAGATGCGCAGCACCAGCTAAAAGGTATTTCGTTGTCGCTCCGAGCACAACAAGTCGAGGCCGCGAAGCAGCTTGAGCGATCGGGGCTAGTTGGCGTGGCGTGATACGATTCCTGTGATGGAGCACTTGACGGGGACGCGGATCCGCCGAGAGGCGACGCCAGCGACCGTCAACCTGCGCCGATGCAAGCTCGTCGTGATCAAGGGCCCGCAGCGGGGCACCGAGTTCCTGATCGCAGGCGATGTTATCCGTATCGGCAAAGCCCCGGAAAACGATCTCGTGCTCGCCGATGAGACCGTGTCGCGCGTTCACTTCGAGATCGCGCGCGACGCGAAGGGCTACCTCGTGCGCGACCTGAAATCGACCAACGGCACGTTCCTCGACAGCGCTGAGGTCAAAGAGGCGTACCTCCGCGCCGGCTCGGTCATCGCGGTCGGCGCCACCGAGATCAAGTTCACGCCGTTCGAAGAACGCATCGAGATCATGCCTTCCGAGAAGGAGGCGCTCGGCGAGATGGTCGGCAAGTCGCCGGCGATGCGCGAGATCTTTGGCTTGATCGAGAAGATCGCCCCGACCGACGCGACCGTCCTGATCGAAGGCGAGACCGGCACAGGCAAGGACATGATCGCGCGGACGCTGCACCAGCTATCGCCCCGCGGCGACAAGCCGTTCATCGTCGTCGACTGCGGCGCGGTCGCCGGCACGCTGATCGAGAGCGAGTTGTTCGGCCACGAGAAGGGCGCATTCACCGGCGCGGTCAACGCCCGGCAAGGCGCGTTCGAGCTCGCGAGCGGCGGCACGGTGTTCCTCGACGAGCTCGGCGAGCTATCGCTCGATCTCCAGCCGAAGCTATTGCGCGTGCTCGAGCAGCGCGAGTTCCGCCGAGTCGGCGGTGCCAAGACGCTCAAGGTCGATCTCCGCGTCATCGCCGCGACTCGCAAAGATCTGCGTTCCGAAGTCGAGAAGGGCAAGTTCCGCGAGGACTTGTATTTTCGACTCAACGTCGTGCCGATCACGGCGCCGGCGCTGCGCGAACGCCGCGAAGACATCCCGCTGCTGATCGACAGCATCATGCGCAAGCTGTCGCCCGAGGGCGTGACCGCGCTCGCCGAATCGACTCGCGCCGCTCTGATGGCGCATGACTTGCCTGGCAACGTCCGCGAGCTCCGCAACGTGATCGAACGCGCGCTCGCTCTCGGCGGCGACCCGGGGATGCTGGTCGCGCCGCTCGGCAACGACGCCGGCCCCGCCAAGGGCGTTCAGCTGCGCGATGCGATCGAGTTCGAGCCGGGCGAGTCGTTCCGCGACACGAAAGAGAAATGGAACGAGCTGTTCGAGCGCCGATACCTCGCGTGGCTGATCAAGCGCGCCGACGGCAACATCTCGAAGGCCGCGCGCGACGCCGACATGGACCGCAAGTATCTCCACAAGCTGTTGCGCAAGTACGGCATCAGCACGGCCGGCGGCGAGGACGACGGCGAGAACTGACCCACGCCGGTCGTGGTCGCAGCACCGCGTTCGCGGCTGTCAGTGGACCTACGCATCGGCGCGCTGATATCGACGACAGATGCGCGCAGTGGCCGTGATGTCCCAGCGGTACATGGACTCGACGCCATCGTGCGCGCAGCAGCGACCCATCGGTTCGAGTCGAGCAGGGGTATGCTGACCGGCATGGGCGGAACTGTCGACCCGAAGACCGGAGAGATCGCGTGGGAGATGAACGTGCCGCTTTCGGAGCAGCTGGCGTTCTATCGGGGCCATCCGCCGTGTGCACTTGGGGATCTATGCGCAACAGCTGTCGAACAGATCGAGTGGAAGTTCGACGGGCATGGCGAGCCAGTTAACTCGTTTTTCGAGCTGGCGTGCCCCTGCGGTAGCAAGCGCTTCACTGCGACGTGCGGCAGCTCGTGGGGCGCGAACAAGACGTGTTCACCTGGTTCACGCTGCTAGCCCGCGATCCAGATACCAAACGACTTGAACAGCTGTTCGAGTGGGAATGCGCGTGACGATCATCGGTCGCGCGCAGCCAGGCTGTTCGGCGCTCGCTACGCGGCCTGCCTCCGCGGCGCAACGCTTGCGAGCGCGTTCTCGTGATCCTTGAGCGACCATAGCGAGCGCCGGGCCGTGAACGGTGCGACGCGCGAGCGCGATGCTCGCGGAAGCGCGGCCGGCGGGCGAACGAGGATGAACCCCGAGTCGACGCCCACCGTCGGTAGTTAGGCTTTCGCGCGCGTGACGAGACGGGAAACGTAGCGTGAAGCGGTACGGCGCTTGAGGATGCCCTTCGTGACGGCCGAGTCGACCATCGCGACGGCCGACTTGATCGCGGCGGCGGCATCGCCAGCCTTCGCGTCAACGGCGGTGCGGGCGGTCTTAACGGCAGTACGAATCGAGGCCATCGCGGCGCGGTTGCGCGCACGGTGCTTGATCATCTTGCGGTTCTGCTTCTGGGCAGATGCGATATTGGCCACGTACAATGCTCCTAGGGGGAGCGTGCGTTTACCGCGACGAGGAACGCCCTGTCAAGCCTTCGGTCCAGAACGGGTTTTTCGGACTAGTCCCGCGGGAGTACCCACCGGTTCTGTGGATAAGTTGCGGACCGATCGAGTGGCGTGGTGCAGCTCTCGACGGGATCGTTTCTGTTCGATCGCGGTTGCACAAAAAAGCGTCACTTTCGCGTCACACGCGCCTCATCGAGCTTCACTTCGTTCCACGCGGCATCCATCTCATCGAGATTGGATTGCGCTGGTGTTTTCCCACGAGCGGCGAGCTTGTCTTCGACTGCTTCGAATCGGCGTTGGAACTTCGCCGTCGCGTCGAGGAGCGCCGCTTCGGCGTCGACTTCGAGTTTGCGAGCGAGGTTCACGGTTGCGAGCAGCAAGTCGCCAAGCTCCCCGTGGATCGCCGCCTGATCGCGTTCTCCGATCGCGGCTTTGACCTCGGCCACTTCCTCTTCGACCTTGGCGAACGAGCCTTCCCACCCGGGCCAATCGAAGCCGACCTTGCGACAACGCTGACCGAGCTTCTGTGCACGCGCGAGCGCCGGACCAAACGGCACGCCGTCGAGCACGCGCTCTCGCTTCGGTTTCTCCTTCGCCTTGATCTCGTCCCATTGCTCGAGCACCTGTGCCGCGGTGTCGACACCCTTCGCATCGGCGAACACATGCGGGTGGCGGCGGACGAGCTTGTCGGAGATGCCGGCCACGACATCATCGATCGCAAAGGCGCCTTCGGCCCGGCGGATCGCAGCTTGAAAGACGACCTGAAGGAGCAAGTCGCCGAGCTCCTCGCGGTGGCCGGGCACATCGTTGCGACCGATCGCA
>CAZDGY010000557.1:0-4909 GCA_964504685.1 uncultured Kofleriaceae bacterium
ACTCGTCGAACCGGACCAGCTTGTCGAAGTGTGCAGCTTGGTATCCGACACCCACGTCGTGGCCCCGCGCGCCGCACCGTGCGAGCTCGAGCTCGATCCGGGGCAATGGCCGTGGAGCGCGTTACCGACCGCCGGCGAGATCGCGACCGGCGTCCGCCGCGTGCTGGGCCACGTCGCGCGTCACTCGGCCCGCACCGTGATCTGGTGCGGTGACGAGGTCGACACCGGCGACGCCGCCGAGTGGGCGACGCTGCGCACCGTGATCGACGACGTGCCCGGGCTGTCGCATCGCATGGTGCCCGGCAATCACGACATCTGCTTCAACCGGCCGTTCGACGAAGACTACGACCTCGTGCGTCGGGCTCGCCGCGAGCAAGCGTATCAACGCCATGCCGGCCCCCTTGGCGAGTTCCCGCTCGTCGATGCGATCGTCGGCGATGCCGGCCCGGTCACGATCATCTTGCTCGACTCGTGTCGGCATCGTTCGACCCATGTCCTGTCGAATGCGATCGGCCGCTTCGGCGATCCTCAGCTCGATCGACTCGAAGAGGTGCTCGCCGGTTCGCGCGGTCCGGTGTTGTGCGTCACCCACCATCACGTCTGGCGCGATCGCGAATTCGCGCAACCCGACGCTTGGTACAACACCGCGGTCGATTCCGATCGGTTCGCGGCGATCGTTGTCGCGTATCGCCGGCGCGATCGGCGCAACCACGTGCTCGTCTGCCACGGCCATCGCCATTCGCTGACCGCCGGCACGTTCGGAGATCCGGACGCGCCGGTCGCGGTCGTCGGCCTGCCGTCGAGCACGTTCGGCGACAAGTCGCACACCGGCCAGCTCGACGGCATCCTGCGCTACGGCGTCGCGGGCTTGCGCGCCGACGGCAGCTGGGGCGTCGCGTTGCACGACGTCGGTCCACTGTGCACGACGCCCCGCGCGCGGGGTAGGCACCGGCCGGCGACGCCACCGAGTGCATCGTTGCGCGCGTACGCGTTGCGATCGACTCGGCCCTAGCGCGCTGTGCGATGCTCCGGGGCGTGGGACATCGCCTGCTCGCCTCGCTCGCCGAGATCCGCGACGCGCTCGACGCCGACCCGATGCTCGGCAAGATCACGACCGCGCATCTCGAGCTCCTGCTGGCGCGCGGCCCGGACGACGATCTCGCGAAGCTGTTCGGCGACGCGCTGCAAGGGATGGCGCAGGGCGCACGCTACGGCGGGATCAAGGTCGCGCATCGCCTGCACCATGCGGCGAGCGTACTGCACCGCCATCCGACGCTGTCGATCGCCCGCGGCCAGCGCCGGACGATCGTCGGCGATCTCTACGTGGAAGGCGACGTGGCGAACGCCGGCATTCTCGTCGTCACCGGCAATGTCGAGATCGGCGGGAGTTACATCGGACCGACCGCGGCGTACTCGCTGCTCGCAGTCGGCGGCGTCGCGAAGGTGAGGCATGTGTCGACTTCGGGCGAGGTCATCGTCGGCGAGGCGCTCGACGCGAGCGGCGTCGTGCACGTTGTCTACAACGACTACTCGGCGGTGCTGCCGGTGGTCCGTGCGCACGCGCTAGTGATCGAGGACAACTTCCCGGTGCTCGGCGAGGTCACGGTCGCGCATCGCTTCGACCGCACGCGCAGCGTAACCGGCGACGATCTGCTCGCATTGTTCGGCAAGCGCGAGCCGGCGGCCGATGGCGATGACGACGACGGCTCGCTGGTGCGGCGCACGATCGTCGGCGAGGCAGCGGTGTTTGCAGCGGTCCAGCCGGTCGACGAGACGGCCGGCTCGAGCTCGTCGGTCGCGGCACCGCACAAGCCGAAGCAGAAGTCGAAGCCGAAGCCGAAGCCGACGCGGAAGCCGAAGCCGACGCGGAAGCCGAACCCGAAGCCGACGCGGAAGCGGAAGCGGAAGCCGAAGCCGAAGCCGAAGCGCTAGGTCGGAATCGCGTCGAGCGCGCGATCGCGGAGGCTGCCGAGCACGATGACCACGACCAGCGCGATCATGACCCACCCCGGGCGAAGCACGCGGTCGACGACGCGTTTGCGCCAGCGCGTCCACGCCGAGTCGCGTTTGAAGATGACCGGGCGCCACGGCTCGCGCGCGAACCGGGCGAGCTCCCACAGCGCGCCGATCAGCTCCGACAGCGACGCTTGGCCGGTGTCGCGAGCGAACAGCACCCCGCGATGGCAACCGGTGAAGACAAATCCGGCAGACAGCACGGGCAGCACGGGATCGCCGTCGAGCCGCCATAGGTGTCCAGAGTCGCGCGAGAAGAACGGATCGCGCTCGCGTGTGTGCGGGGTGAAGATCGCGAGATCGAACGTCTCGTCGCCTTGGTCGTTCGCGCGTCGAACTACGAACGCGCGCAGCCCACCGATGCTCGCGTCGAGCCACCTGCGACCCTGGTAATCGCGGATATGGCCGCCGAAGACTCGCTGCAGCTCGTCGAGCCGCACTCAGATCGCTTCGTCGGTCGGTTCGATCGGCGGGATCGTCGCGACGGTCTGGTTCGCCGCCGGATCGGACTCGTCGATCAGCCGCGCGCCTTCCATCAGCAAGTGCGTGGTCGACACGTTGACGCGATCGACGCCCTCGACCACGCACGTCACGAACTCGAACTCGCCCGCGTTCCAGGTCAACAGGAAGTAGACGCACTCGGCATCGACCGGCTCGGTCGCGTGGTCGAGCCTCGCATGGACGACCTTACCCTCGCGCACCAAGATCTGCGCGCTCGGTCCATCCGCGACGCGGAGCTGGAGCAACCCGGTCTTGCGCTCCATCTCGATCAACACGAGTAACGACGACAGCCCGACTTGCGAGAGGTCGCCCCGCAACCCCGAGCCGCTGAGCTGCTCGCGCGTCTCCTGCACCGTCTGTTGGGTGCGGCGCAGCGTCTTCGCGACGCGGAGGTCGAGCTCTTCGAACCGAAATGGCTTCGTGACGTAGTCGTCGGCGCCGAGCCGGAAGCCGCGGATCCGGTCGTCCTCGGACGACAGCGCAGTCAAGAAGATCACCGGCAGCATCGCGAGCTCGGTGTGCGACCGGAGCTGGCGGACGAGCGACCAGCCATCGAGCTTTGGCATCATCACGTCGGTGATCAGCAGATCGGGCGGTCGGGCGAGCGCGCGTTCGAGCGCATCCTCGCCATCGACTGCGGTCTCGACGCTGTAGCCGCGTTTCTCCAGCACGGTCGCAACCATCCGGAGGATCCAGGCGTCGTCGTCCGCGACTAACACGTGCGGAGCCATCGCTCACTCCAAGGTAGCGTGGTCGCGGCACTAGGCGCAAGCCGAGCCAGAAGAGCTAGCGCTAGATCACTGCTGCGACGTCGCGGGCGGGGCGCCAGGGGCCCCCTGGGGGAGCTCGTCGCGGACCGTCGCAGTCGACCACGTGCCGTCGCCACCGCGCGACAGGATTCGGCCGTCGCGGAGGGCGACAACGAACCGCTTGCCATCGCGATCGGCCGCGATCCCGGCGATCGGCGAGGCCGGCGCGACCGGGGTCGACGACTCCTCGCGGTGCTTGCCGGCGAATGTCCGGATCGTTACCTGGCCCGCGGCTTCGCTGGCCACGAGCAACACGCCGGCGTCGGTCGCGGTCACGGCATCGAACGCACCGAGCGGACCGGTCGTCGCGCCGGTCGTCAGCTCGGTGCCGGCGTGGCTGACGATCGCCCAGCGGTCGCTGACGAGCTGATCGACGTGTTGCGGTGCGCCCGCGATCGCCTGCCATTTGCCTGCGCCGCCGAGCCGGTACACGCCGCGCTCGGTCTCGATCGCGACGCCGGCACTCGAGGCTGCGAGCTGCAAAACCGGGGACGGCGCGTCGGGCAGCTTCACCGCCGGCTCGTGATCGAGCGCGTAGACCGCACGGCCGATCGCACAGGTCGCGCGGGAGCCGGCGCCGATCACGGGCTTCGCGTGGTAGCCGAGTGCGAGCAGGTGCCAGACCCCGCGTTGAAACCGAAACGCAGCGGTGTCCTTGCCGCCCGCGATGATCGTCGTGCCGGCGCGCGCCGCGACGACGAGTGGCACCGCTACGCCACCGGCGGCGTGGCGGACCCAGCCGTTCGCGTCGGGCTCGTAGACTTCGCCGCCCATACCGATCGCGAGGGCATGCGCGGCGTCGGGCGCCGCGACGATCGCGACCAACGTCGGATCAGCGCCGGCGCGCAGCGAGCTCGCACACAACGCGGCCGCGACGACCGCGGCGCGCGCGGTCACATCGCGCCGGAGCCGGCCGAGCCGGAGCCCGGCGCAGGCTTGTCGCCCGGCTTGTCGCTCGACTTCAGCTGCTCGATCGGGGCTTGGACCTTCTTCGGACCGCCGCCGCGCATCTGCTTGTCGCACAGGTTGAGCTCTTCGACCGTGTTCGCGGCCATCACGCACGCTACCGTGTCTTTGCTCGAACCGCCGCGACAGCGCCGTACGCTTGCTTCGAGGTTGGCCGCGTCTTGGTCTTCGACGTGACGCAGCCGCTGCATGTTGAGCTCTGCCTTTCGGCAGTCGTCCGACGTGGGCTTGTCGCACGCGGTGAGCATCAACAATGCGAACAGGACCCGTTTCATGACCACTCCTTGGGCAGGGACTGTAGCAGCTCGCGCGCGCGGTCGAGATCCTGACTGGTATCGATCTCACGCCACTGGCCGGCGATCAGAATCGGATCGATCCGGACGCCGCGGTCGATCAGCTCCTGCCACAAGTCGGTCAGGTACGCGTTGCGGTAGCGCGCGGCGCGTTGGAACGGCGCATCCGGGGTCGCGGCGAACCGAACGGCGAGCTCGTCGAGTGCTCGTGCGGCGATCGCGACTCCGGTGGCGCCGAGGCGGGCCAGGCCGATGAACTCGCCGACCGCGTCTGCCGCGGGCAGGGCGCGCTTGCCGACCCGGGCGACCGCGCCGTCGGGTCGCAGA
>CAZDGY010000558.1:0-4908 GCA_964504685.1 uncultured Kofleriaceae bacterium
AGATCTCGGCCGACGTCACGGCCGGGATGACCTACAAAGCCAAGCGCTGGACCGGTGACGTCAAGGTCAAGCACGGCTCGATCACCATCGCGTCGAATCGCGGCCAGAAGCTGCATGACGTCGGCGCACCCACGGACATGTCGTTCGTCGATGGGCCCAGCGCGAGGCCGAAGGGGCCAGTCCGCCTCGCGCCGCCAGCTGCGCCTTGGCTCGTCGCGAGCGTCACGATCGAGCCGGTCGAAGTCGTCGTCAAGGACTTCGCGATCGTGCAGCAGCTACGCGCGACGCTCGCCGGCAAGCTGCAACTGTCGTACGGTGGTGCGCTCGCGATCGACGGGACGATCGAAACGCAGCGCGGTGATGTCGATATCTTCGGTCGGTCGTATCAGATCGATCGCGGCCAGATCGCGTTCGATGGCCCGCTCGATCCGCTGCTGGACTTCCGCCTCGTCCACGACTTTACCGATCTGACGCTGACCGCCGAGCTGACTGGCCGCGTACGCACCGTAAATCTCGCGTTGAGCGGCACGCCGGCGATCTACTCGCCGACACAGCTCTACGGCTTCTTCCTCGGTGGTGAGCCCGGCGGCGACCCGTCCGATGCAACGAAGAATGCGGCCGCAAATGCGAGCTTGTCGGTCGGCTCGTCGCTGTTGTTCTCGGGCATCGGTAAGTTCTTGCCGTTCAAGCCCGACACGCTCGGTTATCAAGCGGCGACCGGTACGACGAGCGCCGAGGTCAAAGCCGGGATCTGGATCAGCCGCAACTTCTTTGTCCAAGGTAACCATCACATCGATCCGCTCCCCGATGAAAACTCGAACGAAGCGCAGTTCGAGTACTACTTCGGGCGTCATTGGTTCGTGCAGGGCGTCTACGGGGATCCTGGGTACGACACCACCGATCTCCTGTGGCGCACGCGCTGGTGATCGGGCACGTTCGCGGGGTGAGACGCGTCGCACTTGCCGCCCTGGTTGCCGCTTGCGGAACGAGCACGCCACCGGCCAGTCGGGTCGCGCCACCGGCTGCTCCGGTAACGTCGGGGGGCGCGCTGAAGGCGCCGGCCGCGTTCGACGGGATCGCCGATCGCGCCGAGCGATCGCGCGCGCTGTTCGCCGAGGCCGGCAAGGTGCTCACGCATGCGCGCTGCGTGAATTGCCACCCGCCCGACGAGACGCCGCGCCAAGGCGATCTGCACGCGATCCACGATCCGCCGATCATCCGCGGCGCGAAGGACAACGGGATCGCCGCGCTGCAGTGCACGACGTGTCACCAGGATCGCAACGCCGAGCTCGCGCGCGTACCCGGCGCGCCCGGTTGGCACCTCGCGCCGATCGGCATGGCGTGGCTCGGCAAGACGCCGGCGGAGATCTGCGTGCAGATCAAGGATCCAGCGCGCAACGGCGGGCGGTCGCTCGACCAGATCTACGATCACTTCGCGCACGATGGGCTCGTGGCGTGGGGTTGGTCGCCGGGTGCCGATCGCGTGCCTGCTCCTGGAACCCAAGTCGAGCTCGCCGCGCTGGTCCACGCGTGGATCGAGACCGGCGCCGAATGCCCTACGGAGGCTGTGCGATGACGATCAAGCTGCGCGTCAACGGTGCGCCGAAGGAGCTCGATGCCGATCCGGAGATGCCGCTGCTGTGGGCATTGCGCGATCTGCTCGGGCTGACCGGCACGAAGTACGGATGTGGCGAGGCGTTGTGCGGCGCATGCACCGTTCATCTCGATGGCTTGCCGGTGCGCGCGTGCGTCACGCCGGTGCGACGCGCGGTCGGTCGCGAGGTGACGACGATCGAAGGCCTGCACGATCATCCGCTCCAGCGCGCGTGGATCGACCTCGCAGTCCCGCAATGCGGCTACTGCCAAGCCGGACAGATCATGACCGCGGCGGCGCTGCTCAAGGCGATTCCGAAGCCGACCGACGACGACATCGACCATTCCCTCGCCGGCAACATCTGCCGCTGCGGCACCTACGTGCGAATTCGCGCGGCGGTGAAGAAGGCTGCGGGCGTATGACCTTGGAGATCTCGCGGCGGTCATTCCTCGCCGGCGTCGGTGCGGCGACGACCGGGCTCGCGCTCGGGATCCGAGTCGGCGGCGCGACCGCGACGACCTCGAAGCTGTTCGCGCCGAATCCGTTCATCCAGATCGGCAACGACGGGCTCGTGTCGATCTGGTGCTCGCGCTCGGAGATGGGGCAGGGGATTCGCAGCTCGCTACCGGTGCTGATCGCGGACGAGCTCGGCGCCGATCCGGCGAAGATCAACATCGTGCAGGCCGATGGCGACGAGAAGTGGGGCGATCAAGACACCGACGGCTCGGCCTCGATCCGGATGCTGTTCGACGACATGCGCCACGCCGCAGCAGCCGCGCGCCAGATGCTCGTCGCCGCGGCGGCGGCGCGTTGGAACGTCCCGGCGACGCGATTGTCGGCTCACGACGATGCGGTCCACGATGGCGCGCGCGCGCTGACGTTTGGCGAGCTCGCCGACGAGGCGGCGAAGCTACCGGTGCCGGCGAAGGCCGCGCTGCGTCCGCGCACCGAGCTCCATCACGTCGGCGCCGAGCTGCCGCTGCGCGATGCGCCCGATTACGTCACCGGTCGTGCGATCTACGGCGCCGATGTGTCGCTGCCGGGGATGCTCGTCGCGGTGATCTCGCGCCCGCCTGCGTTGTTCGGCAAGGCGAGCAAGATCGACGATGCCAAAGCGCGCGCGGTCGCCGGCGTGCGCGACGTGATCGAATTGCCCGCGCCGAAGCCGCCGATCAAGTACCAGGCGCTCGGTGGCGTCGCGGTGCTCGCCGATCACACGTGGGCCGCGATGCGCGGGCGGGCGGCCCTCGCCGTCACGTGGGACGACGGGCCGAACGCGGATTACGAGTCCGCGAGCTACGAGCAAGCGCTGCTCGCGGCGGTGCGCGCGCCCGGCAAGGCCGTGCGCAAGCTCGGCGACGCGGAGGCCGCGCTCGCGAAAGCTGCGACCCGAGTCGAAGCCGAGTACACCGTGCCGCACCTCGTGCACGCGGCGATGGAGCCGCCGGCTGCGCTCGCTCGCGTCGACGGCAAGAAGTGCGAGATCTGGGCGTGCACGCAGAGCCCGCAGGATCTGCGCGAGGAAGTCGCGACCGCGCTCGGCGTCGCGAAGACCGACGTCACCGTCCACGTCACGTTGCTCGGCGGCGGTTTCGGGCGCAAGTCGTTCCCCGATTTCGCAGTCGAAGCGGCGCTGCTCGCCAAGCGCAGCGGCAAACCGGTGCGCGTGCAGTGGACCCGCGACGATGACATCCGCCACGGCACCATGCACACGGTTAGTGCGCAGGCACTCGCTGCCGGACTCGATGCGCACGGCAAGCTCGTCGCCTGGCGCCATCGCATCGCATATCCGACGATCTCGTCCACGTTCTCGGCCTCCGAGACTCATCCGAGCGATGGCGAGCTCGGCCAGGGGATCAGCGACTTGCCGTTGTCGGCGCCGAACGTGCTGGTCGAGACCGGCGCGGCGCCGGCGAAGATCCGAATCGGCTGGCTGCGATCGGTGTGCAACATCCAGCAAGCGTTCGCGGTGCAGAGCTTCATCGCGGAGCTCGCCCATGCGACCAAGCGCGATCCGCGCGACATGCTCGTCGAAGTGCTCGGGCCCGCGCGCGTGCTCACCGCGAAGTTGCAGGGTGTCAAAGAGCTCGCGAACTACGGCAGCACCGAGGAGAATCGTCCGCACGACGTCGCGCGGTTGCATCGCGTGATCGAGAAGGTCACGCAGATGGCCGGCTGGGACAGAGCGCGCGCAGCGGGGCGCCTCCTCGGGATCGCCGCACATCGCAGCTTTACGACCGATGTCGCGGTCGTGGTGTCCGCGGTCAAAGGGCCGCGTGGCGAGCCATATATCGACGAGGCGTGGATCGCGGCCGACGCGGGACTCGTCGTCAATCCCGATCGCGTGCGCTCGCAACTCGAAGGCGCGGTCGTGTTCGGCCTGTCGATCGCGATGCACGGTTCGATTACGGTGAAGCGCGGCCAGGTCGAGCAGAGCAACTTCCACGACTATCGCGTCGCGCGCATGCCCGAAGTGCCGCGTGCGATCCACGTCGAGATCATGACGAACGACAACCCCCCGGGAGGCGTCGGCGAGCCCGGCGTGCCGCCGGTTGCACCCGCGATCGCGAACGCGATCTTCGAGCTCACTGGCGAGCGCCATCGCTCGCTGCCGATCGTGCGTTCACCTCTGTGAACCGCAGCCGAAGTTGCCGCAGTTGTCCGTACGTCGTCTCGACGCCACGTGCGACGTTCGCGTGATGAAGCGCCGCGCGATCACGTTGTTCCTATTCGCCGCAGCTCCGGCAGGGGCGAGCCCGTCGTCGTATGTCGAGGGTGGCGCGATAGCGGGTGATTCGTTCGGTGAGGATTTGGCCGTGTTCTTCGCCGGCTCGGTCGACGGCGGACATCAGCTCGGCACCACTGCGATGTGGTTGCACGCGATGGTTGCCGAGGGTGGCATGGGAACCCTCGATGGCGGTGGGTCGACGATGTCGAGCAGTTACTTCACGATCCGCGCGGGTGCGGAGGCTCGGTGGTGCATGGTTCCAGCGTTGTGCACGGTTGGAGGCCTCGATCTCGGGTTCCGTCACGAGCACTTGATCGCAGCGGACGAACAGATTCTCGACAACCGTCTGATCGCCGTCGCACGTGCGGGCCTCGATATCGGCGGTGCGCACTTTCGATTCCGCCCCGGGATCGAGATCAGCTTCGGCAGCGACGGTGCGGACGGCGGCTCGCTGCGGCCGAATATCGTCGATGGTCTCGCGCTCACGGCATCGGTCGCCTATCTCTGGTGAGTCGGTAGCGCGCCGGTTATTTGCGCCTCCGGCCGAGCAATCCGCGCACCGCCGATCGCGCGCCGAGCCGCGGCA
>CAZDGY010000559.1:0-2804 GCA_964504685.1 uncultured Kofleriaceae bacterium
ACCCCGTGCCGCCGCCGGGTGTCGATCCGCTGGTCGTCGCGATGAAGGCTGCGAACGCGGCGGTCTATCAGCGCGGGCTCACCGATCCGGCGTGCCACGGCATGGGCACGACCGCGGTCGGCTTGCGGTTCGAAGAGAACGTCGTCCACGTCTGCCATTGCGGCGACTCGCGCGCGTACCTGTTGCGCAACGGCATGCTGTCTCAGCTCACGCGCGATCACTCTCTGCGCAATCTCTATCAAGACCGGCCCGATCTAGTCGGCACGCTCGGTCCGGCGACGTCGAACGTGATCATTCGCGCGGTCGGGCTCGATGCCACCGTCGAGATCGAGCACAACGCGATGACGCCCGAGCACAACGACGTCTATCTGCTGTGCTGCGACGGCCTCAACGATCTCGTCGACGACTGGATGATCCGCGAGATCATGACGTCGGGCGATTCGCTCGAAGTGGTGTCAGAAAACCTGATCCGCGCCGCCAACAACAACGGTGGCACCGATAACATTACGGTCGTGCTCGCCCAGACGTTCGTCGACCCACTGTGGGTCCCAGCGCACGCGTATCCTCAACAGGTGCAGGGGTACTGATGCGGATCACGACCATCGCACTAACTGCGTTCGCGCTCGGCGGCTGCAACTCGTTGCTCGGCATCACCGACATCACGGTCGGCAGCGGCAGTGCCGACGCGGCGAGCGGCAAGTGCTTCAACGCGCCGAACGATGGCGCGCTGTTCATGGGCTGCCCGACCGCGCCGACCGGACAGCTCACGATCCAAGCGAACATCGACACCGACAACGATCCGAACTGCGTCAAGATCGGCCAAGGCGCGGCCGCTCCGATCGCGTGCATGATCGCCGCGGACTCGATCGTCGTGCCGACCGGCCATCACTTCGTGTCCGGCGGCAATGTCCTCGTGCTCGTCGCGGCCACGACGATCGACGTGCAGGGAACGCTCGATGCGTCCGGTTCTCCGACCACGACGCCGGTGACCGGCTCGGTGTGCAACAGCGTATCGAGTGGCTCGGTCGCAGCGAGCGGCACTGCCGGCGGCGGTGGTGGCGGCGCGTTCGGCGACACCAGCGGTACCGGCGGCGCCGGCGGAACGGTGAACGCCCAGGGCGGTAATGGCGCGAGCGGAATCTCGTCGATCATCGTGGTCCGCGCGGGCTGCCCGGGTGCGCCGGGGGGAGCGCTCGATCCGTTCGGTACGACCTCGCTCGGCGGTATCCCCGGCGGCGCGATCTACATGATCGCCGGCACGAGCGTCACGGTCGAAGCATCCGGCGTGGTGCTGGCGGATGGCGGCGGCGGCGGCGGCGCGCTGGCGAACGAAGGCGGTGGCGGCGGCGCGTCGGGTGGCCTGATCGGCTTCGACAGCTTGGTCGTCGACATCGAGGGCACCGTGTCGGCGGTCGGCGGTGGCGGTGGCGGCGGCGGTGGCGACAATTCCGGAGACAACGGCGGCAATGCGATGGGCATGCCTCACGGCGTCGGCTCGATTCCCGGCGGTAACGGCGGCGATGGCGAGGATGACTTTACGTCACCTGGAGACGGCGTCACCGCGACCGGTATGGGCGGCGGCGGCGGCGCAGGCGGCTCGTTCGGCGTCGTGTGGATCCACTCGCCTGCCGCGAGCCTCGGGGCGGCGACGATCGATCCGACACCCGTTCAGAACTGACCGGACAGCGTCAGACCGGCTTCGTGCTCGCTCGCGTGCGGAGCAATTGCGACGCCGCGCTCGACCCATGACGGCGCGGTGACCCACAGCACGACGCCGGTCGCCGCTACGACCGCACCGCCGATCACGAGGATCGTCGAGATATTGCCTTCGCCACGCGCGGTCGACGCGAGCGAGTTCGCCTGCGCCGCCTTCGTCGGATCCGGACACACCGTGCCCCCGCACACTGCTTTCGCATCGCTCCACTTGCCGTTCGCGAGCGAGCCGAACGCCAGGCCAGTACCTGCGGCGAGCCCACCGACGATCGTGGCCGCGATGCCGACCTTCTTGCGCGCACTATGAGCCGGCACGAGCGTGGGCTGGCGGACGCCGCCGCCGACCGTGCCGCGCTGTTGTTGCTGCTCCTGCGCCGCTCGCGCGGCCGCCTCGTCGGTCGGCTCGAGCCGGATCGAGATCGGCGTGGTCTTGCCGGCGTCGCCTTCGACGTCCTTGTGCCACGGCTTGACGTCGGTACCGCTCGCTTCGATCGCATGTGACCCGCTGTCGACCGGCTGTTCCTTGCCGAGCTCGGCGGTGATGTCGCCGCCGTCGAGCGTGACGACCAGGCCCTTCGGCGGATCGACGACCTCGATCTTGAGCTTGGGCAGGCGCAGCCACAGCGCGTCGGCGAGCTTGGCCGACTTGCCCTGGCGCGGCCCGTTGGTATCGTGATCGGCGAGGTCGCGATAGATCGCCCACGCCGTCGCGATCTTGCCGATCTTCTCGTCGCACTGCGCGATGTTGAATTGCGTACCGAGCTGCGGATCGAGCCGCTGGCTCTCTTCGAACGCGGCGCACGCTTCGGCGAACTTGCCGGCCTTTAAGAAGTCTCGGCCCTTCTTGAACGCGACATCGGCCGGCGTAGGCCCGGCGTGAGCGGCGGCGGCGGCGAGTACGCAGGCCAGGAAAACGCTAGGTTCGACTCTCACCGACGTCATCATCCTTCGGTTTCGTCGTCTTTTGTTTCGGCCGGATCCCCGGTTTCGGTTGTTTCGTCTCCGGCACCACGCTGCCCGAGCCCGAGCCCGTGCCCGAGCCCGAATCGGATCCCGTCGTAGGCGTAGGCGTCGATCCCGATCCCATCGCG
>CAZDGY010000559.1:2904-4906 GCA_964504685.1 uncultured Kofleriaceae bacterium
CGAGCCCGAATCGGATCCCGTCGTAGGCGTAGGCGTCGATCCCGATCCCATCGCGGGCGTTGGCGTCGGCGTCTCGGCCGATCCCGATCCCGGCGTAGGCGTAGGCGTCCTATCCGATCCGACCGTCGGGCTCGGGCTCGGGCTCGGGCTCGGGCTCACCACCGGCCCGCCTCCGCTCGCGTTGGAGGTCTCCGTCCCGCCCCGCGTCGCCGCGATCACGCCGGTGACTCCGACCGCAATGCCGACGATGATCACCATCGCGAGCTTCCACGACCTTCCGCTCGTCTCTTTCGCGTGAACGCCTGACAACACCCCGCTCGCCGACCGCATCGTCGTCGGCGTATTGGGCGCGGTCATCGTCGGATCGGTGCCGGCTTTCAGCGAGCCGTAGCTGCCGCTCACCACCGGCGCGGAGCCGCGCAACACGCGAACGACGCCGCTCGCGATGTCCGCACCCGAAGGGCCGGCAAACGGCGCGAGCGCGGCCGCGAGCTGAGCGACGTTGCCGAACCGACGCGCCGCATCTTTTTCGAGACAGCGGCCGACGACCTCGACCATCCCGCGCGGCACGTTCGGCGGCAGTGCGGGCACCGGATCCATCACGATGCGCAAGGTCAGCTCGGTGATCGTGTCGGCGTTGAACGGCTGGCGGCCGCTGAGCAGCTCGTAGATCACGACCCCGAGCGACCAGATGTCGCTGCGCGCATCGACTTCTTTGCTCGAGCGCAGCTGCTCGGGCGACATGTAACCCGGCGAGCCGATGATGTTAGATGTCTGGGTCAGGCTGAAGTCACCCTGATCCGGCGCCTTCGCGACGCCGAAGTCGAGCACCTTGATCAGCGCCGAGCCATCCGGTCGTCGCGCGAGGAACAGGTTGCCCGGCTTGAGATCGCGATGGACGATGCCGAGCTGGTGCGCCTCGGCGATCGCGAGGCACGCCTGCAGCATGTAGTCCGCCACGAGCTGCGGCGGCATCGGCCCGTTCGCGCGCAGCACCGAAGCGAGATCCTCGCCGTCGAGCAGCTCCATCACGATGTACGGCGTGCCGTCGTCGAACGCGCCGACATCGGACACCCGGCACACGTTCTCGCTGCGCAGCTGAGCCGACGCCCTCGCCTCGCGCGCGAAGCGCTCGACGACACCGGGCGCGTTGATCACCGTGGCGTGCAGGAACTTGAGCGCGACCGGAGTGCCGAGCGTCAGGTGCGTGGCGGCGACGACGACGCCCATACCGCCCTCGCCGAGCACGCGCTCGATGCGGTACTTGCCCGCTACGATGGCGCCCCGCTCGTACACGTCCATAGCGTTACACGCGCGGGTCACAGTCTCAACTCGGTTGAGGATTCGTCCACTTGGCACGTCGCGTGGCACATGCACCTACACGCGGGCGCAGACGAGATCGCGCGTTAACTCGCGGCGCGACGCAGCTGCGTGGCCATGTCGGCGAACCGGCCGAGTCGCGCATAGACCCGGGCCAGCCCCGAGGCGACTCGCGCTTCGAAGCCGGGCGTTTGGCCGGCCTGTTGGAACGCTTCCTCGGCGCCGAAGAAATCGCCGCCCATCACGAGCACGTCGCCGAGCGTCGCGAGCATTGCCGCCGCAGAGATCTTCGAGCTCGCGCGCCCCAGCCCAGCGCGCAAGATCGTCTGGGCGCGGGGACAGTCGCCCGCCTTCGCGAGCGCGACCGCATACGCGACCCGAGCGTTGCCGAAGTTCGGTGCGAGCTCGAGCGCAGCGCGCAGTGACTCTTGTGCGCTCTCGAGATCGCCGGTGTCGAGCGCTTGCTTGCCGCGCTCGTAGTAGCGCCGCGCGACCGAGCTCAATCCAGCTCCAGCAGCGAGAACCGCGCCGAAGCGTCGTCGCCGGTGCCTTCCGGTTTGTCGGGGCTCGGCGTCGGCGGCGCGGCTGAATTCGCGGGCGCCGGTGCGGCGGGCGCGGCGGGCGTCGGCGCTGGCGCAGCGGGAGCGGCTGCGCCTGGCGTCGCGGTCGGGGCTCCGCGCAT
>CAZDGY010000560.1:0-4897 GCA_964504685.1 uncultured Kofleriaceae bacterium
GCACGGTCGTGCTCGTCGGCGGCGTCGGCGGTATCCCGATACATCTCCTTCCAGTGTTTCGGATCGGAGGCCACGTGGCAAGCCCGGAATTACCGGGCGGATTCGCGCGTCATTTCGGCGGTGACGTCATGTTCGAGCCAACCACTTTCGAGCTCGCACTGTGGTGCAAATTACTACGCGACCGGGGCAAAACCGGGGCTCAGATCGCCCGTGCGCTGACCAAGAGCGAGGGCTACATCAACAATTTGATCAGGGTGATCGAGCGGTCGTCGATCGCGGTGCTCGGCCGATGGCGGGCCGAACAGCTGACCGCGGCGGCCCCGCCGGTGTGTGCGACCGATTGGCTGATGCAGGTGTGCTTGTTGCCCCACGACCGCCAGGACGACGAGCTCGCGCGTCGGCTCGCGGCCGCCGGTTTGTAAGGTTTGCGTATGGCCGCATGCGATTCGTAGACCGATCCGCGCCGGCGGGCGTTTGCCCGATCCGGAGGAATCATGCGCATCGTTACCCGTCTATTCGTTGCTCATCTCGCGCTCGCCCTCGGGCCCGCGGTCGCTCTAGCTGGTGACGGCAACCCGCCGGCGCCGCAAACCAAGACCCCGCCGGCAGCGAATTCCGCGCTGACCGACCACACGAAGATGCTCGACCCGATCCAGGTCGACAGCTTGACGGTCACCCCGATCGAAGCGACGACCGACGCCGCGCCCAAGGATCAGAACCTGACGGTGCTCGACGAAGCGATGAGCAAGAAGCTGGTGACGATCAGCGAGAAGCCGAACAAAGAGGTCAACGCGCTCGTGTTGACCAACAAGTCCGACCAAGCACTGTTCCTGATGAGCGGCGAGGTCATCATCGGCGGCGAGCAAGATCGGATTATCGGCCGCAACACGATCATCCCGCCGAAGACGACGCAAGATGTCCCGGTGTTCTGCGTCGAGCACGGCCGGTGGAGCGGCAACAGCAAAGAGTTCACGACCGCGAAGGCGCTCGCGCACGGCCGGTTGCGCGGCAAGGCGAGTTACTCGAGCCAGCAGGCGGTGTGGGACGAGGTCGCGACCAAGAACGAAGCGCGCAAGACCGAGACCTCGACCGGTACGTACCGCAAGGTCGCGCTCGAACAGTCGGATGGCTCGCTCGCGGCGATGCAGAAGCAAGTCGACGGTGCGCTCGCCAAGCTGCCCGAGGCCGATCGCAACAAGCTCGTCGGCTTCGCGGTGTCGCTCAACGGCAAGGTCGCGAGCGTCGACGTGTTCAACTCGCCGGCGTTGTTCGGCAAGCTCGAGACCAAGCTGCTGCACTCGTACCTGACCGAAGCGATCGACATCAAAGCCGAGAAAGACATCAAGGCGCCGACCGCCGCGGACGTCAAGACGTTCATGTTCGACGCCGACGCCGCGCCTGCCGCGGCTTCGTACGACACGCCGGCCGCCGCGACCGAGGTCTACGCGGGCAAGCGCGCGTTCAAGGCGAAGGTCGCGTACAAGCCGGCCGCGCCTCCGGCCGCCGCGCATGCGAGCCCGAACGTCGCGCAGCCGGCTGCGGCGAAGGCCGATCCCGCCGACGACGTCTACGAGAACTATCAGGTGAAGTAAGCTGACGGCGTGACCGACGAGCCGACCGATCCGAGCGAGCCCAGTACCAAGAAACGCAAGCTGCGGCTGTTGCCCGGGCTTTCGGTCGACGAGTTTCGCCATCCGCTCGATCAACGCGCGACCGACGCGTTGAAGCGCATCCCCGGGCTCGACAAGGCGATGGCGAAGCTGCTCGAGATCGGGCTCGAGCGGCTGTTCTACATCGACAACGTCGCGTCGAACCTGCGCGTCACGCCGAAGATGTTTCCGCGGCTGCATCGCAGCTTGTTGTGGGCGACGAAGATCCTCGACGTCGCCGAACCCGAGATGTACGTCACCGTCGATCCGGTGCCGAACGCGTGGACCTATGGCCACACGAAGCCGTTCATCACCGTGACCTCGGGCCTGATCGACATGATGACCGACGAGGAGTTGTTCTTCGTCATCGGCCACGAGGTCGGTCACATCAAGGGTGGCCACGTGCTGTACGGCACGATGGCGCGCAACATCGCCGCGGTCGTCGCGCTGATCGGCCAGGCGACGCTCGGCATCGGCTCGCTGTTGTTCCAAGGCCTCGTCGTCGGCCTGCTCGAGTGGTTTCGCTGCGCCGAGCTGACCTGCGATCGCGCGGCGCTACTGTGCGTGCAAGATCTCGAGCCGGCACGCGACACCTTCATGAAGCTCGCGGGCGGCACGACGCGGCTCGCCGCCGAGATGGATCGCGAAGAGTTCCTGCGCCAGATTCGCGAGTACGAAGAGGTCGATCGCTCGACGCTCGATCGCGCCTACAAGCTGCTGCTCACGGTCAATCGCTCGCATCCGTTCGCGATGCAGCGCGCGAAGGAGCTCGAGACCTGGTTCGGCAGCGGCTACGAAGACGTGATGGCGCGCCACCCTACGTCGAACGCTTAGGCACGACGATCGCGCGCGGCAACTCGCCGTCGGCTCGCTCAGGTGGCACGACGCGATCGAACGGGACCTCGGTGCGCACCGGCTTGGGTGGAGGCGGCGCCGCTTGCGACAACACGACCGCGGCATCGAGCGCGGCCTCTTCGTCGACCGGCACGCCGGACGGCTTGCCGCAGTGCGGGCAGATCACGACCTCCTCGTGGACCGGCCGACTGCACGCTGCACACGCGACCGCCACGATGCTACGGCGAGCCGTCGTCGACCGTCGTCTCGCGCGCGGCGTCGCGTGGCGATGGCAAGCGCGGAGTCGGGCCTTTGCGCTTCGCCGTCTTCGCTGCGTCGGGTGCGGGCGCAGCCCCCGAGCCGGCATCGCGAGCTTGATCGGCGCGATCGAGCACGTCGGACGGCACGTTCTCCTTCACCTGGACGCCGGTTCGATCGTCGTAGACGTTCTTCTCCGGCTTCTTCGTCGCGGCATCGGGAGACGCGAGCGTGATCGCGGCGGCGGCGGCGGCGAACCCGCCCGCCATCGCCGCGTTGTTGGGATGCGGCACGTTCTGCAGCGCAGGACCGCCGCAAGCGATCGAGAGGAGCAAGACCAAGGCTGCTCTCATGATCGTCATGTTACACCTGCGCCGTCATGCGAGCCATCGCGATCGAAAAACCGGGCGGCCCCGAAGTGTTGCAGCTCGTCGACAAACCGCTGCCCGAGCCGGTGCGGGGCGAAGTGCGCGTCCGCGTCCGCGCGACCGCAGTCAATCGCGCCGATGTGCTCCAACGGATGGGTAACTACCCCGCGCCCGCCGATTCGCCGCCGGACGTGCCCGGGCTCGAGTACGCCGGTGAAGTCGACGCGCTCGGCCCCGGGTGCGAGCGCTTACAGATCGGCGATCGTGTGTTCGGTCTAGTCGGTGGCGGCGGCTATTCCGAAGCGATCGTCACGCAAGAGCGCGCGATCGCGAAGATGCCAGAGGGCATGACGTTCGAAGACGCAGCGGCGGTGCCCGAAGCGTTCATCACCGCACACGACGCGATGATGCAAGGCGAGTTTAGCGGCGGCGAACCGTTGCTCGTCAACGGCGCCGGCAGCGGCGTCGGCACCGCGGCGATCCAACTCGGCCGCGCGCTCGGCGGCTTCGTGATCGGCACGGCGCGCACGCAAGCCAAGCTCGATCGCGCCAAAGCGCTAGGCCTCGACGTCGGCATCATTCCCGACTCCGGCAAGTTCTCGGCGATGGTGTTGAGCGCCGCTCCCGGCGGTGCGCGCACGATTCTCGAGCTCATCGGCGGGAGTTACGTCGACGAAGACCTGCGCTGCGTCGCTCAGCTCGGCCGGATCATGTTGGTCGGCGTGCTCGCCGGTGTGAAGACCGAGCTCGACCTCGGCCGGTTGCTGCGCGGTCGCGCGCATCTGATCGGCACGATGCTGCGCGCGCGCCCGCTCGAGCAGAAGATCGCGGCGATGCGCTCGTTCGAGGCGCAAGTCGTGCCGTGGCTGGCGCGCGGCATCGTCAAGCCGGTGATCGACGTCGTGATGCCGCTCGCGGATGCCGGCAAGGCACACCTCCGGATGCAGAGTAACGAAGGGTTCGGCAAGATCGTGCTGCGCGTCTAACCGCGCCGTCACGTAGTTGCCATCTAGCCGGGGCGAGGTCGTCGACATCGGCGTCGAAGATGTCCGGGTGAACCGAACGACATCGATCATGACGTTGGTGCTCGCGGCGTGTGCGAGCGCTCCTCCCGCTACCGAAACGACGACCGGCACGACGGCGAAGCCCGAAGTCGCAGCGACCGGCACACCCACGCCGAGCGCCGCGAATCACGTGCTGAGCTTGCGCGGTTCGAACACGCTCGGCGTGGCGTACGCGCCGAAGCTGGTCAAGGCGTTCCTCGCGCATAAAGGCGCGACTCATGTCGTCGTTCACGACGAGAAGCGCGCGAAAGAGACGATGTGGATCTCGGCGGATCTCGGCGGAGCCTCGCTGTGGGTCGAGATCAACACGCCGGGGACGAAGTCGGGATTCCAATCGCTCGTCAAGGGCTACTGAGATCTCGTGCTCGCGTCGCGGCCTATCACCGACGACGAGTTCTACGCCGCCCAGAAGAAGCTGCAGAAGCTGCCCAAGAATTCCTCCAAGATCCGCATCCGCAACCGCTGCTCCCTCAGCGGCCGCCCGCGCGGCTTCCACCGCCGGTTCGGCGTCTCCCGCATCACCCTGCGCGAGCTCGCGCACGCCGGCAAGATCCCCGGCCTCACCAAGTCCTCCTGGTAAACGCCCCCGACATAACTTTTCTGGCTCACGGGGGTTTGGGCGCTTCAGGCGCCCTGGATATGACCCGCGCGGCCGCTCTCAAACCAAACTCCATCCATGACCGATCCGATCAGTGATTTCCTGACCCGCCTCCGCAATGCGTCG
>CAZDGY010000561.1:0-4886 GCA_964504685.1 uncultured Kofleriaceae bacterium
CTCGTTCGCCTCGCCGCCGTGCTCGCGCGCGCCGATCAGCGCGGCGCTGCGGAACGCGAGACAGAACGCGCCGGCGTATTCGGCTTCGAGCCCGGCGAGCGTATCGGCGTGCAACGGCTTGTCGACGAGTAGCGCGCCAAACGCGGTCCGGCGCCGCGCGAAATCGCGAGCGAGTGCCAGGCCGCGCCGCATCGCCGACGCCGAGTTGATCGCGTTCCACGTCCGCGTGATCGCGAGCATCGGCGTGATCGCACGCACGCCGCCTTCGAGCTGGCCGACGAGCACGGCCGGCGTGCCATCGAGCGTGAGCTCCGCGGTCGGCACCTTGCGCGTCCCGAACTTGTCTTTGAGGCGATTGACGAGAATTCTGCGCAACCGGCCGTGCTCGTCGCGCAGCTCGATCGCGAACAGCGCGAGCCCGCGACTGCCATCTGCGTTGCCTTCGGGCCGCGCGAGCGCGAGTGCGAGCTGGCCAGTCGTCGCCGACGTGAACCACTTCGTGCCGTACAACCGCCAACCATCGCCATCGCGCTTCGCGATCGTCTCGGTGCGCGACACGTCGGACCCGCCGGTCCGCTCGGTCATCCACTGCCCGCTCGTCCACATCTGCGCCGGATCGCGCGACGTCAACCGCGGCACGTAACGATCGATCAGGTCGCGGTTACCGCTGTCGATCAGCGTGCGCGCAGCTCCGTCGGTCATCGCGAGTGGGCACGAGTAGACGTCGAGCGACGGCCCGAGGACGTGCGCGACTGCGAACTGATGCGTGCGCGCATGCGCGCCGTACGTCGGCTCGTAACCGGCGGCGACCATGCCGTGACGCGCGGCGATCACCTGCGCTTCGCGCCACAGCGGCGAGACGTCGATGCGATCGATGCGATTGCCCCAGGCGTCCCACTGCGTGAGCACCGGCTCGTTATCGCGATCGAGCAGCTGCTTGCCGTAGTGTTCGATCGCGAGGTCGCCGAGCTTGCGCAATTCACCCGCGGCGTCGGGCGCGAATCGCGCGATCCACGACACCAGCATCGGATCGTCGTCGAATTGGTTGCCGAGGCGCGGCGGTTCTTGGAAGAACGGCATGGCGCGAAGCTACCGCGGTAAGCTCCGCGCGTGAACCTCCTGCTCGTCGAGCCCGCGGAAATCGCCGCCGACGGCACGTGCGAGCTCACCGGCCGGCGGGCCGAGCACCTGCGCAGGGTGCTCGGCGTCGAGATCGGCTCGCAGGTCAAGACCGGCGTCGTCGGTGGGCCGATCGGCAGCGCCGTGGTCATCACCGACGACGGCGAGCGGATCGCACTGCGGGTGACCGCAACGGCGCCGCCGGATCCGCAGCTCGATGTCGAGCTCTTGCTCGCGATCCCGCGACCGAAAGCGATCGCGCGCGCGATCGAGACGTGCGCGACGTTTGCGATTCGCCGCGTCGATCTGACGAACGCGTGGCGAGTCGACAAGAGCTACTTGCGATCGCCGCGACTCGCTCCCGATGTCCTCGCCCACGCAGCGCGCCTCGGCGCCGAGCAGGGTGCGACGACGCATCTGCCCGAGCTCGCAGTGCACGACCGGCTGATGGCGTTGCTCGATTCGCGATTCGCAGCGCCGACTGGCGCCCTGCGGCTCGTCGCCCATCCCGGCGCGCCGCCGATCGAGACTGCGGTGTCGGGCCACGCGCCGCTGACCTTGGCGATCGGGCCCGAGGGCGGCTGGATCGAGCGCGAGCTCGAGACGCTCGTCGCGCGCGGGTTCAAGCCGGTGTCGCTCGGCGCCCCGATCCTGCGGGTCGAAGTGGCGATCGCGGCCGCGCTCGCGCAGATCACGCTGCTGCGGCGCCAAAGCCCCGGTAATAAGGCGTAACAAACTCGCAGTACCGCGCGACTCATAGCTCGTGCGAGCGTCCGTACCATCGATGTTCATCGTCTTTGGCACGCGGAATTACGGTCGGATCGAGTCTCACGGCGGCGAGTACGCGCACACCACGTTCGCGCACTGCCAGTACATGCCGTTGATCCCGATGAGCTCGACGTGGGTGACCAAGGACGTCGGCAACGGCCTGCGGGGCTTCCCGATCCCGCTCTCCGCGAAGAGCGTTGTCGCGGGATACCTCCGGATGTGGGGGCTGATTGCAGCCGGGATCTCGCTGTTTGTCGGTGGGCTCGGTGGCACCGTCACGGCTGCGGTGCTCGGAGCGCTGTGGCTGTGGGCGTGGGCGTGCCGGTGGCAGCGCGGATCGCGGCGCAGCGACTTCCGGCTGATCGCGTTCGGCACGCGCTGCCCGCCGGAGCGGATGCCGATCGAGATGCGCGCCGACCTCAGGCAGGCGCTCGAATCCGCCTGGCGCGACCTCGCGACCACGCGCTCGCCGGATGACGTGGCGGCGTACGGCCCGCAGTCGACCACCGAGGCGGTGCTCGCGTTCGGCTTGCTCGAGCTCGCGGCGCTCACCGGGCAGTCAGGTGCTGCCGCCGCGGCGAGTCGCATCCTGCGCGGCACGCATGCCCCATTGCCCGAGGGCGAGGGTCCGTATCGCACCGCGGCACCGACGATCGCCGTCGACGTGCACACGCAGGTAGCGCAAGCCGCTCGCGCGCAGGCCACAGCCGTCGCGGCCTCACGCGCAAAGAGCGAACGCGGATGGCTCGTGACCGTCGCGGCTCTCGCGATCATCGCCGCGGCTGCCGGGATCATCGAAGAAGGCGCCTCCCTCCTCGGCGCCAAGCACATGGCCGACGCCGAGCTCGCTGCCGGCAACGCGAGCCTTGGGTTCGTGGATGTCACGTGCGACTCGCTCGAGGCGATCGGAGCATTCGCCGACAACCATCCGGTTAGTTCTTGCGCGATTGGCAACCGCACGCTCGCGGTGGTCGGCACCACCGACGGCAAGCTCGTCGGCAAGCTCCATCGGATGGATGCGCCCGGCGACCACTACCAGTGGCCCGCCGACATTCACGGCAACACCCAGTTCTACGGCGTCTACCTCGAGACCGAGGGTTTGCGCGGTCATCAGATCGCCGCGATCGCTAGCATCATCTTGCTCGCGATCTCGGGCGGCGGCCTGCTCGTCCGCTGGCGTCGACGGACGCGCGCCGCGGCGTAGTCACACCACGAGGCACGCGTCGCCAAGCTCGTGCGCCGACAGATGATGAGTCGCGGCGACATCGAGCGCGACGAGCAACCGGCTGCGCGGCGCGAACGCACGCAGGAGCTCGAAGTGGCTCTCGCCCGGTGCGTGCAAGCCGCTGACGATGCCGTCGACGACATCGAGCGTCGACTCGGGGCCGAGCCGCAGCGTCGCGACGCCAGGACCAGCAGCACCGCCCGACGCCTCGAGGGCGCGCACCACGGTCGTGCCGATCGCGATGACTCGGCCACCGCGCGCTTTCGCTGCGGCGAGCTCGCGCGACGTGCGCTCCGGAATCTCGTAGCGCTCGGGCCACGGCAACGCGCGATCGAGCGCCGCGTCGCCGGTCGAGCTCAAGCCGGCGGCGTGGGTCAGCCGCGCGAGCGCGATGCCAGCGCGCCGCAGCGCGAGCAACACGTCCCAGGTCAGCGAGCGTCCCGCCGACGGCATCTCCGCCGCCCACGGCCGCGCGGCGTATGCGGTTTGCACCGACCACAGCGGCAGCAGCTCGGGACGATGCGCGTATTGCACCGGCGAGCCGTTGGCGTACAGCGCCTGCCACAGCGCGTCGTCACCGCGCTCCGCGTCGAGCGCGACCAGCCGACCCTCTACGTTGGTGACCGCCGCGGCGATATCGCCGACGGTGACGTGGTCGCCGCGCCGCAGCGGCGGCGGCGGTGGGCGATGCTCGGTGCGCGTGTGATAGTCACCGGCGCCAAGCAGCACGCCGGTGAGTCGCACGCCGTCGATCGGTCCAGCGAGCCGAAGCTCGAACGCCGCACCGTCGGCGGTGTGGCCATGAAGCGACCCCGGCAACGTCGCCGCATCGTTGACGACCACGAGATCGCCCGCGCGCAACAGCTGTGGCAACGCGGTGAAGTCGGCGACGCGGATCGCCGGTCGCGCGCGATCGACGACGACTAGGCGCGCGAGCTGGCGCGGCACCTCGGCAGCCCCCAGCGCCGGCGTCGCCGCTCGATCGGACGATAGAGCGAGCGTCGCGGTCATAGCTGCCATGCCGGCGCGACCAGGCGCGCCCCACTCGGTGCGCGCGCCGGATCCGCGATCATCGCGACGATCCGCGCGGCGACGTCGGCCGGTCGCTGCAGCGTCTTGCGATCTGCGTCCGGAATCGCATCGGCGTGCATCTTCGTATCCATCTCGCCCGGATCGACCGCGAGCACGCGCACGCCCGTGCCTTCGAGCTCGGCCGCGAGGATCCGGCTGAGATGATCTTGCGCCGCCTTCGAGATCCCGTACGCGCCCCAGCGCGGATAGGGCTCGACCGCGGCGTCGGAGCTGATGTGGACGATCACGCCGTCGCCGCGCAACGCCATCGCGCCGGCGAGGATCTTCGTCAGCCGGAACGGGCCGACCAGGTTCGTCTCGAGCACGGCCGCGAGGTCTTCGCATTCGGTGTCGAGCAAGAGGCGCAACGGCACCGGGCCGAGCGTGCTCGCCGCGTGGACCGCGATCGCGATCTCTCCGACCAGGCCCTGCGCTTGCCCTGCGATGCGATGGATCGCGGTCTTGTCGCTGATATCGGCCGCGATCGCGTGCGCGTCGCCGCCGGTGCTGCGAATCGTCGCGACGACATCGGCGAGTGGACCGGCCTCGCGTGCGACGAGCGCGACCTGTGCTCCGCGACGCGCGAGCAACTCGGCGACGGCACGCCCCAGGCCACGGCTCGCGCCGGTCACCAGCGCCCCTCGGCCTGCGAAATTTCGTTCGGTGGTCATGTCCGTAACGTAAGCACGCCTCGCCAATCGGT
>CAZDGY010000562.1:0-4886 GCA_964504685.1 uncultured Kofleriaceae bacterium
ATAATTTGGTCGGAGTCGTGGTTCGATCTCCGCAGCCATGGCGTTCCGATGGATAGGACTATCGTTGATCGTCGGTTGCGGTCAGCCAACCGCGGTTGTGCAGCCACTCCCACCGCAACCGTCGATCGCGTGGTTTGCGACCGCCGATCTCGTGACCTTCGAGGGCAAGGACATCGTCGCGTTCTCGCTCGCCGGTGGTCGCGTTACCCGAGTCGGAAGCACCGCGTTCCCCACCGACGTAGTCGGCGGAGACTGGGTCGATCGCGATCGCCTGGTGGTCGAGCTCGACGGCCGCCACGTCGTGCAAGTCACCGCCGCTGGCGTCTCCACGATCGAGGTGCCGCCGAGCACCGCGTTCGCCCGACCGAGTCCACAACCCGAAGCGACCGACCTGGTCCCAGGCGAGGCCGACGGCCTGATCATAGCCAGCGACGACAGCGCGTGGTGGTCGGAGTGCACGTGGGGATATCCGTACGACGGCTTCCAATGCGCGAGGCACGTCAGCGCACGCTTGTGGCCACCCGGGGGTGACTGGGCCGAGTCGGACGACCAACCGATGGCACCGAGCGAATACCCGTGGCCGACTGCCGTGCCCGCCGGATACCGAACGACCGCCGTCGGCGCGAAGCTCGAGTGTGAATCGCCGAGCGGTCATACGGAGCTCGGCCCGAATGGCGAAGGCGACGAGCAGCTGCACAGCTTTCATTGGGTGTCGACGTCGCCGCCGCGTCTCGTCGTGGTCTATGGACGGTTCGGGTACAAGGATCTGTTGCCCGAGCGCTGGACGCTGCACGACGGTTGCACGGAAAAACCGATCGAGCACGGGCTTGCGATCGCGCCCGGCCCGGACGGTCTGTGGACCTCGACGAAGCCGGTGGGCGACGACGCGGTCAAGCGCGAGGTGCGACGAGGCGCCGCCCTGATCGGCGAGCTACCCGGCAGCGGCCGCGCTCACTTTCGACCCGCGCCGTGAGCTCCTGCGCTAGCGCCAGCCGCTGAGATAGCAGATGTCGTCGATCGTGATGATCTCGAACTGACTGCCGAGATGCCCGGCGGTGAGGAGATCGAGCCGGATGTTGCTCGACGCATGATCCGCGAACAGGTTCTCGAGTGCGCTGCGCTCGAGTTGCGCGCCGACGACCTCGAGCGACGGCGCCATGTGGCCGGAGCCACGCGCCGACGCGATCGCGATCGGTGTCTCGGGTGCTTGATCTTGCAGCGCGAGTGCCGCCGCGGCGGCGGTATCGGTGCTCGGGCTGAGCCGTGCCGGTGCGACGAACAGCACCGCGCCGGTCTGCAACACCATCGGCTCGCCGCCGAACGGGCCGAGGATCGTGCGAACGCGCGCCTCCCACTCGCTCAGGCTCGTCGGCGTGACCTCGGTCATCGGCGCGGTAACGACGACCGAAACGATCGGCGCGTTCTCGTCTTGGATCGTCGGCAGCTCGGCGCGCTCGACCTTGCGCGCAGGAAGCGCTGGCAGCGGACCGGCAGCGATCTCGGCGAGTGCGTACTCGACCTCGCCGCCGTTAGCCGGTCGCCCCGCCGCCGCTTTGCACAGGCAGCTCATCACGAGGTCGGACAACGCCGCCGGCACTTCGGGTACGAGCTCGCGGATCGGCGTCGGATCCACGACCAGCAACTTCGCTTCGATCGCGAGTCGGCTATCGCCCGAAAACGCGAGCTGGCCGCAAATCGTTTCGTACAAGATGCAGCCGAGCGCGAACACGTCGGCGCGTAGATCGACATCGCGCAGCGCGCACGCTTGCTCTGGCGCCATGTAGCCGAGCGTGCCGAGCACCGCGCCGGTGCGCGTGACGTGAAACTGTTCGCCGAGCACGCGCGCGAGCCCGTAGTCGATCACGATCCATTCGCTGCCGGACCACAGCAGATTCTCGGGCTTGATATCGCGATGGATCACGCCCTGCTCGTGCGCGGCGCCAAGTGCGCTTGCGACCTGAAGGCCCATCCTCACTGCCTCGGGCAACGTCAGCCCGTTGGTGTTCAGCGTGCGGCGTAGGCTCGGGCCATCGATCCAGCGCTCGACCAAGTAGCAATTCGTCGCGTCTTCCGAGAAGTCATAGAACTTGGCGATGTTTGGATGATCGAGCTTGCTGAGCACCGAGCACTCGAGGCGGAGGCGTTCGGCGATGTTGTCGTCGGCACCTTTGCGCGTCGCTTTGACCGCGACCGCGTCGCCGGTGATCAGATCGCGCGCGCGATAGACCGAGCTGAGCTGACCACGAACGATCCTCTGCTGGATCTCGTAGCGCCCGTTGGAACCGTCGATCAGGTCGCCCGGTTGCATCCCTCTCTATACTTTCACGTGGTTTTGCGATTCCGTCCAGCCCGGCGGTGCATCGCCCATGCGCTCACACCCTAGGCAGCCTAATGCGCGCGAATGTGCGCGGCGATCGCGGCATTGACGATCGCGCCGTGCGTGATCGGTCCCATGTGACCGGCGCCTTCCACCCAGTGTACCTCGACGTTTGGCAGCGTGCGGCCGAGCTTCTCGACGACGCGGTGCTCGGTCGTAGTCGTGCGTTCGCCGCCGAACAGCAGCGTCGGCTGCGAGATTTTCGCGTAGCCGGCCCGATCGGTCGTATCCGCGGTCAGCGACATGACCTCGCCGTAGAGCTTCGGCCCTGCCGCGACAAATGCCGCCTGCGCTTCGGGTGCGAGGTGTTGCCACGCGCCCGGGCCGTTCCACCAATCGACGAATGCCGCGAGCCACGGCACACCGGTGTAGGTCGGCGCCGGCAGATAGAGTGCCGCGCGTGCTTCGGCATCGGCCGGCTCGTCGAGGATGCCGAACGCGACCGGATCGTAGAGCGCGAGCGATCGGACCGCTGGCGGATCGCGCAGCGCGAGCATGAGCGCGAGAAACCCGCCATACGAATGCCCGACGACATGCGCCGGCGGCAAGCCCGCGAGCACCGCGGCAAGCGCGTCGAGATCGCGCGAGAAATGAAACGGCCGGTCCGCCGGCCATGGGCTCGATTCGCCGTAGCCGAGCAGATCCGGCGCGAGCACGTGATGGGTCGGTGCGAGCAGCGCGACGAGCCGCTTCCACTGCCGCGATGAAAATCCGCCGCTGTGGACGAGCAGCACCGGATCGCCGACGCCTTGCTCGTGGCTCGCGATCGTGAAGTCGCCTACGCGAACGTTACGGACCATGCGGCACGTTGTAGGTCTTACCTGCCAACATCAAGCCGTCCGCGAGCTCGTGCGTGATGTGGAACTGCATGTGGCCGGCCCAGAACGGCGACGGTAAGTGGAACGGGTTCTTCGCCTGCCCGAGGAACGGCGCGTAACGGCCGACGGTCAACCCGAGTGCGGCGTACGCCTGATGCAGCTCGGTGTCGGGGTCGGGGTTGAACACGTGCTTCGCAGCCTGCACGCCATCGAAGTGATGCGCGACGATCGAGCTCGACGTGAGGAACGTCGAGTCGAGCTCCATCAAGAACTGCTTGAGGATCTGGTCGCCGTGCACGTTCATGCCCTGCAGATCTGCCCAACCCGCCTCCGGCACCGCGTCCATCAGCATCTTGACCCAAGCGATCGACGCGCGGGTCGCGGTCTCGACCGCCGGCACGTTGAGCTTGCGCACCGAGCTGTCCTTGTTCAGATCGCCGTGGTTCTCGTGGCCCTTTGCCGAGCCGTCGGGATACGCGCCGCTGTGAATATCGATGCCCGCGAGGTCCTTCGGATCGACGTCGAACCACAGCGGCACCGGCTTGCCCTGACCGGTCCAGTAGTTGACCCAATTCGAGTGCGAATAGAAATCCTGCACGGTGTGCAAGCTCGCACCGACGATGCTGAGCAGCACGACGCGGCGGAAATTGCCGGTCAGGGATTTGTCGGCCGACCAGTGCTGCAGCGCCGTGATCGTGTTCTTGCGTAGCCGGTCCCAGTTCGCGATCACGTCCTTCGTGGTGAACACCGCGTCGAAATGCATCCACTCGTACGATTCGTCAGCGGGCAGGTTCAGCGCATCGACTTTGTGGTCTTGCAGCCACTCTTGCGCGATGTTGACGCCGGGGAACACGTCGGTGAGGTAGTTCTCGAACTGCGTGACGAGCCGCGAGTCGGCGTTGAAGCCATTCGCCTCCATCGCCTTGCGCGTACATTCGGCGTGCCACCAAGTGTCGAACGCAGCGGCAGGGCGCGGGGCGGCGAGCAAGGCGATCGAGACGGCGGTCAGGACTGCGAGGGGTCGAAACATCGACCCCACAATACCGGATCGCGTTACTTCGCGCTCGGCAGGTCGCCAACCGAACGGGCGAGCGCCACGAGCGCGAGGTAGTAGTCGTACCGCGCGATCGCAGCGGCGAGACGGGCGCGCGCCGCATCGGTCTCCGCATCGAGCACGTCCGTCGTCGTCGCGGCGGCGGCGTCGAACCGCACCTTCTGCAACCGCAGCGCTTCCTCGGCCGCTTGCTGTTGCGTCTTCACCGCGTCGAGGCTGTCGAACGCCGAACGCGCGTCCAGCCAGCGCTTACGGACATCGAGCTTGACCTGATCGGCGAGCGCACCAGCGGTGATCGTGGCGCGCGACTTCGCGTGCTCGGCCTCTTCGACGCCGTGATGGGTCGCGAGCCAGTCCCACACCGTCCAGTTTGCAGTCAGCCCGACGAAGTACTCGTCCTCCGGCGCGAACGGTTGCACGTGGGTGAGATGGTTCCACTGCGCGACCGCGCGAACGTCGGGCAAGTAGCGATCCCACGCTGCCTTGCGGTTGTTGTCGGCCGCAGCGATCTGTTCGCGCGCACTGCCGAGCTCCGGCCGCGACTGCATCGCGCGCGCTTGCGCTTGCTCGAGGGTCAGTGCGAGCGGTGGGACGGTCGCCGGTAGATCGTCGGAGATCTCGATCGGCGCACCATCGG
>CAZDGY010000563.1:0-4876 GCA_964504685.1 uncultured Kofleriaceae bacterium
GACCGCGGTGCTCGTCGAGTGCTCGCCGGCGATCGTCGCGCAGATCAACCTCGTCAATAACTTCACCGGCAGCGGCGTCGTCAAGAGCTTCTACGTGCCGTACTTCTGCCCGGAGTGCGACGAGGAGAAGGTGTTGCTCGTCGAAGCGAGCGACATGGGCAGCGCGCCGCACGAGCCGCCGACTTGCCGCTGCGACGAGTGCGATCTGGTGATGGACTTCGACGACATGCCGGACTCGTACTTCGCGTTCCTATCGAACCAGAAGAAGCTCGCCGAGCCCGACAAGATCAACGGCGCGGTGCGCGACCTGCGCGACGCGGGCGGCGATGCCAAATCCAAGGTCAAGTCGCGCCAGAGCCAGCCCGCGATCCCAGCGCCGGGTAAGCCGAGCGTGCCGTCGCTGCCGTCGATCCAACGCCAGAGCACTCAAGCGCCCGCGCACACCGCTCCGAGCCCGAGCAAGCCGCCGAGCCGGCCGATGATGTCCTCGAAACAACCGAGCGCGCCTCCCGGCTCGCTGTCCGCGATGCGGATGAGCGCGAACCAAGGCATGGGCCTCGCGAACACCGGTGGTGCGCCGGTCGTCACCGGACGAAGCAACGCGCTGGTTTACGTGCTGATCGCGGTGCTGGTCGCTGCGATCGGCGTACTCGCGTACGTCGTCCTGACGAAGTAGCCTGCGCCATGGCGGACGCGCGACCGAATCGCGCCCTGATCGGCGAATGCATCTCGCGAGCGCAGCTCGACGGCGTCGCCGACGTATCGCTCGAGGCGATCGCAGCGGAGCTCGCGCGCTGTGACTTCGAACGCGCGGCGCTGATCGCGTTCGCTCGCGCGAAGCGGGGCGAGGCCGTGCCGATCGCAGTGGTCGCCGAGATCTTGCCCGGGCTCGAGCTCGTGCCGATCGCCGAGGCGCTGATCGCGGTTGCGACCGGTAATCGGCTCGAGCTGCTCGAAGCGGTCGAGCTTCGTCGGTTTCCAGCGACCGCCGAGGCGCTCGATCTCGAGGTGATCGCGGTGTTCGCGGCGTGGCAGGGTGGCGCGCCGATCGAGCGACTGATTCCCGAGCTGCGCCGACTCGCGTCCCGCTCGGTATCGGTCGAGGGCTACGCGCTGCTCGGCAAGATCGCCGCGGCGATCGCCGATCCGAACGTGAGCGCGGCCACGAAGCACCTCGCTCCGCTCGTCAAAGAGTACGCCAAGCAGATCGCCGCCGACGAGCGTGCGCTCGCGATGTCGACCGCCGATGCGATCGCGTCGTTACCTGCCGAGATCGAGACGGTGCGCGCGACCGGCTTCACCGTGCGCAGCGCCAAAGAGGTGGGCCGCAACGATCCGTGCTCGTGCGGCAGCGGGCTCAAGTACAAGAAGTGCTGCGCCGACAAGCCGCAGGTCACGCCGTCGCCGATCCCCGGCGTGTCTTGGGACGACTTTCTCGGAGCAAGCGCCGATCGCATGACCGCGGCGCACGTCGAGGAGCTCGCGTTGCGCGATCTCGCGACCGTCGATCCGACTCGCCTCGGCCACGAGGCACGCATCGCTGCGTGTGGTCGGTTCATCGCGGCGCGCCGGTTCGATAACGCCGAGCGCGTGCTCGCTGCGTTCGGCGACGTGCCGGATCCGATCGTCGACGAGCTGCGCGATGATCTCGTCGACGGCCTGCTCGCGGGCGCGGACATCGATCGCGCGCGTTCTCATGTCGCGCGGTTGCCCGACACGCTCGCGCCGCTGTGGAATCTCGAGCTCGCGATCGCGGAAGAATCTCCCGATGCATGGCCCGGCGTCGCCGCGCTGATGGACGAGATCGCGTTCGATCCCGGCAACGAGCTGTTCGTGGAGCATGTCGCGTCGTTGCTGCGGACCGCGCCTGGGCTCGGCATCGTGGTCGCGCGATCGTTGCTCGGCGCTGTGCCGGTCGAGACCGCGGAGATGCTGCTCAACTTCGTCGAAGATGCGCGCGATCGCTTGAACCTGCCGCCGACCGATCCGGCGTGGGACGTGCTCGACAAGCTCGACGCTCGGCGCATCGCGAAGCCCGGCGAATCGGAAGAAGCTGGCGAGCTGCGATCGTCGCTTCACGCGTCGGCCGCCCGCGCCGACGAGCTCGAGCGATCACTGGCCGCGACACGCGCTCAGCTCGAAGATGCCCGCACCCGGCCTGCCGCCGAGCTCGCTCGTGGCAAGGACAAGGACGACAGCGCGCTCGAGAGCAAGGTCACGACCCTCGAGGCGATGATCCGCGAAGGCAACGCCGAACGTCGCGAGCTCCGCCGCCAACTCGCCGGTGCGCACGCCGTCACGAGCGAAGCGCCGCGCCCTGCCCGGCCCGCGCCTGAAGTTGTCGATAGCGACGACGGTGACGATCTCGATCCACGCGCTCGCGGCATCGCGATCCCGAGATTCGATCGCCGCGCGACCGACGCGCTCGCCGGCGTGCCCGCAGCCGTTGCATCCGAGGCGATGCGGACGATCGGCACGCTCGCCGCCGGCGATGGCTTCGCGTGGAGCCGCGTCAAGCAGGCGAAGGATATGACCACTCAAGTCCTGATGGCGCGGGTCGGCATCCACCACCGGCTGATCTTTCGGTCGACCGGCGACGGGCTCGAAGTCCTCGACCTGATCACGCGCGAGCAGTTGATGACGACACTCAAGCGCCTGCGCTCGGCGCGGTAGATCGTCACCGGCGCACGACGGTCACGAGCTCGTTCTGGCCGGTCTCGAGCCCAGCGAACGCGATGTCGCGGTGGCCGGGGATCGTGCGCAGCGATTGATAGACGTGCGAGTCGACGACAATCGGATCGATGACCTTCGTCGCTAGGTGAAGCTCGGCGATTGCCGCGACCTTCGCCATGTGCTCATTCATCGAACCGTAGTTCGCCCACAGCAGCAACGAATCGTTGCCCAAGAAATCGACGCCCTTATAGCCGACGACACCGGTGACGGCCTCGCTCCTATCGTGCCGGAAGTCGTAGACGTGGATCGCATCACCGGACCACCACGCCAGCCGGGTGCCGTCGTCGGAGAACGGCTGCGATTCGAGGTAGCCCGTAAGATGCCCGAATTCACCACGCTCATCGATCAGCAGCTCGCGCTTCGTGGTGAGCTCCGTGCAGTGAAGTCCGCCGCCTTCGTAGCAAAGGCGATCGCGCGTCGGCGCCAGGTACGGCTCGAACGCCCTGCTCTTGGGATGCAACGCGACCGTCGTCCGCGCATCGAGGTCCGTGATCCAGACGACCGAGCACCCGCCCGTTGCGGCCGCTGGATCATGATCGCAGCTCACCACAGTGCCTTGCTGGAACGAGTGGTGGCTGCCGTTCATCGCAGCGATCGGTCGCGTCGCACCGTCGCACCACAGCGAGCTCGCGTCGATCCAACATAGGCGACCCGAGGCCGAGTAGCCAAAGTCGGTGCCGGTGAACGCCTTTGCCACGACGACGCGCGCGGAATCGGAGGCGACGTCGTACACGACCAGCCCCGCACCGCCGGCGAACGCGACCTTGTCCTCGTTCGGCGCCCAGACAAGGTGCGATTGGAAGTCGTCGGGCAGATACTGCCGAGTTACCTTGCCGGCACCCGTCGCATACAGGTTCAGCATCCCGTCGTGCGTCCAATAGGCAACCCACTCACCGTCGGCCGATGCAGCGACATCGCCATGAACCGCATCGGCGATCACCGACGTGGTTCCTCGCCCCGCATAGGCGAGGTCCCCGACCAACGCGAGCGCGATAATGAGCTGTCGCATCTCGCTCTGACGCATGTGAGCGCAATTCATTCATGAATGTCTTGGGCGGCATCGCGTCCACCCATCGATGCGAAGCTCGATCGTGATCGCCATGGTGCTGGGTGCGACCGTCGCACAAGCGGACACGCTGCTCGGCGTTTCCGTTTCCTACCCGGATACGGATCCGAGCAACGTGCCTCCCGGGCTCGCGAACCTGGCGCTCGATGACAACGGTTTCCGTCACTTCGCAGTCACGGACGAGGCCCCGAGCCTACCGGATGCGAAGAACACGATCCGGTTCCTGGCTCTCCACCTCGCCCGCGACCCGAACAACCCGTGGCGACTCCTCGACCTCGGGCTCGTCGAGGTTCAGGCGGCGGCGTTCGGCGATCAGCCTCGAGCCGACGCCGTGGCGATGGCGGCCACCGCGCGTCGCCACGTCGAACGAGGACTCGAGCTGATCGGCGACGATTCGCCGAGTTATCTGTTCGTCGCAGCGGACGCGCTGCTCGAGGTGGACTGGGTCGTGACCCACCAGTCCGAGCACGCGACCTCGGGAACGCGCGAGGCAATCGCTTTGTTCACCCGCGCATGCGTCGCGAACCGCGCACGGCCACGGTTCCACTTCGATCGAGCGATCAAGGACCTCGCTCATCGGCTCGTATTCGTGGGAAAGGTGTACGGCGCGCTCGATACGCTCACGGACTGCGGTGTCGAGCCTTGACTGCGTCGATGTCATGACGACGTGACGCAGCCGCGCGGCGCAGCGCGTTCGCTCCGGGCGTAGGCGGGCATCCATGGCGGCTCGGCGCGATCGTCGGTGACCGAGCGCGGCTATATTGCGGCGATGGACCACCTCGAACTGCGCGACGATCCGGAGTCGATCGCACGCGATCTCGTCGCCAAGCTGCACTTCGAGCTCGCGAAGTTCGAGGGCGTCGCGACGACGAACGATCATTTTCTCGCTCTCGCATACGCCGTGCGCGACCGAATGATGAATCGCTGGGTCCACGGTGCGCGCGCGGTGCTCGAGAACAAGCAACGGACGATCGCGTACCTGAGCGCCGAGTATCTGATCGGACCGCAGCTCGGCTCGAACGTGCAGGCGCTCGGGATCGAGGACGAGGTGCGCGGGGCGCTGCGCGGGCTCGGTCT
>CAZDGY010000564.1:0-4863 GCA_964504685.1 uncultured Kofleriaceae bacterium
CGCAGCGAGATCACGAAGATCCGGCCTTCGGCGGGGACGGTCGGAAACACCGCGCCGACGATGACCTGGCGCAGGTGCTCCATCTCGCGGATCAGCTCGTGGCCGCGCGCGGACGAGCCGTCGGTCCACAACATGAAGTGCTCGCTGGTCAGCTCGAGCCACGCCGGCCCGCCTTTGCTCGGCACCGGCGGGATCGACGCGCCGCAACCAGCGACGACAAGTGCGAGTACGGCTGCGGTTCGCAACGCGCCGACCATAACGCGCGCGCCGGACCGGGTCGACGAGCGCGCCGAGGCATTGTGGTGCGTCAGCCCGGGTCAGGCGCGCACTCGCGCTGCGGGAGCGCGCTCGGCCGCTCGGCGAGGCAGGCGTCGACGATCGGCATCATCGTCGCGACGAAGCGAGCGGCGAGCACTGGCATCGCCGGATCGGTGCGGATCCGCGCGCTCACGCCGTCGAGTTCCTCGGCGAGCTCGTCGGGATCCCAGAACTGATGCCTGTCGCGCCAAGGCTGGACCCGCGCCGCGCGCGACTTGCACGCGATCGGGATCATCACGACGCGAAATTTCATGCTGCGACCGATCGCGAGCACGAGGCCATCCGATGTTGCGTCGTCGGGATCGACGCTCGGTGGATCGGGGAACAGCCGCCAGTTCGTCGCGGCTGCGGTGATGAACGCGTCGTAGGCATCGGCGCCGCCATCGCTCGCGCGTTCGCGCTGCGTCAGGATCGGGCCGGCAAGGCCCGCGCGCACGAGCCGAGCCCCGGCCGTGCGTAACTTGGCCTCGCAGTGATCGAGCCACGGCAACGGCGGTGCGTGCGCGATCGGAGCCGCCGGCGCCCGCGTTGATGGAAGCGCCTGGGGCGGCGCTGCGCAGGCGACGAGGAGCGCGAGCGCGATGGCCTTCACCTACTATCGGACGAGCTGCACGCGCAAATGGTCGCTCGGGACCTTGCTGTAAACGTGCACGGTCTGCGCTCGGTACCCCGGCTTCGTGATCGCGAGGTCTACGGTCGTGAAGCCAAGTAGCTGGATGTTCGTCGGGCTGGTGCCGGCGCGGCGCCCGCCGATCGAGATCGTCGCGCCCTCCGGAGTGGTGTCGATCATCAGCTGGTGGGTCGGGCGGGGCAGCGAGACATCGAGCGTCTGCGGATGATCGGCGGCCAGCGCGATCGTGCGGCTCACCGTCGTGTAGCGCGGATGCGAGATCTCGACGCGGCGTTGCTGACACGGGCCGTTGATCACGAGCGGCGAGGGACCTGCGGCACCGCCGTCGATCGCGACGGTCGAGCCCGCGGGCGTGCTGGTCACGGTCAATCGGCACGGACCGCTGCCGACACTGGGAACGCCTCCGGCGTCGACCGGATCAGGGGCCGGCGTAGGCGCCGGCGTAGGTACCGGCGCAGGCGTAGGCGTGGGCGTAGGCGGCGGGCTCGGGGTTTTGGTCGTCGCGAGCACCGGTTGGTCGGCGTGAGCCGACGACGAGCCCACCGCGATCGCGATGACGATGATCAACAGCAGCGCTGCGCCCGCGGCGCCGATGTACCAGCGGCGGCGGGCGAGCTCGACGAGCTTCGGTAGCGACGCGGTCCACGATCGCCGCGGCGCCTTCGCCGGCAACGGCGGAATCGGGAACACCGTGTGGTCGTAGGGCACCGGCGGCGGGATCGTGGCGTCGTGGACGTCGTGCACGTGCGCGGCCAGCGGCGGCATCGTCGTCGTCGGCGGCTTCGCGCCCGGCGGGGTCGCAGGCGTGATCGCGGCGACCGCGATCGGCGACGGCCGCGGATTCGGCACGAGGTCCGGCGGCGGCGCGACCGGATCGAGCGGATCTTCGATCGGCGCGACTTCCGGAAAGAACGTGCCGGTCTCTTCGTATAGCGTGCAATCGACGAAGCCTTCTAGCGATTCGTCGGTGATCCCGGTGAGCGGATTCGCCGGCAGCACGAGCTCGCCGCCCGGCGTGCGCGCTTCGCTCGGTGTGACCGACGACGATGGCTTCGCGACCGGCCTCGGCAGCGGAATCGGCGGCGGCTTTACCGGCTTCGGCGTGACGACGTCCGTATTGGCGACATCGGCTTCGCCCTCGGGCGCAGCCTCGGCGGTGAGAGCGCGCGCGATCAGCAGTTGCTCGAGCACCTTCTCGCTCGCAGGCGTCAACCGCCGGACGCCGAGCCGAAGCCCGGGTCGGCCGTACGGGTTCTGGGCACTCGACCAGGCGTCGAGCACGATGCCGAGCCCCTGCAGCGCCGGCGTGCCGCCGACGAGATCGATCGAGAACGCGGTCTCGAGCCCGATCGGCCGCATCGCGAGCGTCGAGATGAACACCGACTTCGCATCGCAGAACCGCTGGAAGATGGAGATGAACTGGTCCAGCGACGTGCAACGCGTCGCGATCCGCAGCCCCCTCGTTTTCTGCACCAGCGTGGCCATCCCCGTCCTGCTCATTCTAGGGTAGCGCTGGGCTGCCCGCGATGGAGGTCCGTGTGGGCGTTCGCGCGACAGCGCTTCCACCGCTCCCGTGGATCAAAACTCGACAGTCACCTGCTCGGTGGTTCCAGCGCCGCAGCTGGTTTCCGCACCGGCCAATACGTTTTGCTGCACGACGAGCGTGCCGTGCGCGGTGTGGCGCGCGTCGTCGACCTCCGAGATCGCCATCGTGAAGCTGCCGGGGGGCACTGCGGACGAGCCGGCGAGGTAGATGCAGACGTCGCTGCCGTGCCGGAGGGTCGCCTGCGCGCTCCATGTGCGCACGGTCTCGGACGAGTAGTTGCCGATCGTCGGAGCTGCGTCGAGATCGATCGAGATCTCGTCGGTGGTCGCGAGCACCATCGATGGCAGGGCGAGCGCGAACGCGCCGGCGAGCGACACCGTCGCGCATCCGGGCGCCAGCTCGGCGGTCTCGGCGAAGTTGCCCGCGAACGTCGCGACGCACGGCGGGGGCGGCGGCCGCATCGCGGCGTCCGGCGGCGGTCGCGAGTTGTCGCCGCACCCGATGGCGACGCATGCGATGGCAGCGATTCCCGTCCGCATCACGGCCTTGAGATGTGGAACGTCACCGAGTCCGCGAGTGCGGCCGGCAAGTGGATGTCGTCGATCTCGGACACGCAGTCCTCTTCGCGATCGATCGTCGGGATCCGCGGATCGCGCGGCTCGAGCCGCTCGTCGTAGCTGCCGATCTCGCCGGTCAGCGTGCGCTCCGCCATTTGCAACCCACCCAGCGGCACGCCGCGGGCGTCGACGTTCGTGCACTCGGTCGGCCAGTCGACCTCGCGGTTCTGATTGCGGTCGTCCCAGCCGTTGAGCACCAGCTTGTCGAGCCGACCGAGCAACGCCTCGACCTCGGGCTCCATCGGTTCGTGACCGGGTCGCGCCGCGATCAGCTCGTAGATATCGCGGAGCGCGCTCTGCAGCAGTGCAAAGCGCAGCGGCGTGAACGTGACCTCGTCGACCGGGGCCGGCGTCGCCGAATAGATCCGCGCGATCGGATCGTAGAACGTCGCCTGCATTCGCTCGAACACCGCGAGCGCCCGATCGCGGTAGCGGGTGTCGCCGGTCGCGAGGTATGCGGCGAACAGCCCGCGGATCGCGGCGGTGTGAGCATCGAGCGTATCTTGATCGTCGAGCGGCGCGCCAGCCGAGACGTCCCAGCCGTCGTACGCGCGTCCGGTCGCGTCCGTGAGGTGATCGAGCAACAAGTCGGCATGCGCGCGCAGCATCTGGGTGACCCGGCTGCTGAACGTCACCGGAGCGCCGGGATAATCGAGCGCGAGCGGATCGAGCGGCGATGACGTGATCGCGTCGTCGGGCGTGTTGTTCGAGTACAGCTCGAGCTGCGAGCTCAGCGCGCGCGCGACCGTGCGCAAGCCGATGATCGAGTACGCCGCGGTCGTGGTCGATAGCGTGTGGCCGCGGCTCGGCGTCGCGCCCGTCATCGCGACATCATCGACCAGTAGCCCGCTCGTCGGATCGGTGTGAAGCCGATCGAGGTTGATCACCGCGACTCGGATCATCGCGAGCGAACGATCATGCAGGGTCGGTTCGCCGTCGGCGAGTTGATCGTCGGCCGGAAACGGATCGCCGTCGAAATACACGCGCGCGGTCTGCGCGCCGCCGACATCGCGATTCGACGTATCGGTGAGCGAGAAGAACTCGGCGTAGCCCATCGCGAGCCCGATCAGATCGATCGCGGTGCTGTCGGCCGACGATAACGCGTAGGTCGGCATCGGGAAGTCGCCGCCCGGTTGCTCGGTCACCGCGATCGCGCCGGGAAACCACCGCAACGGCGCGCTATAGTTGTACGCGAGTGCATCCGCGATCGATGCGAAGCCGGATAGCGTCGCGCCGTCGCTCGTCGTCAGCCTCGAGATCCAATCATCAGCTCGGCTATCGATCTCGACGATCATCATCTGCGCTTGCAAGCCTTCGATCCGGCTCGAGCCGAGGAACGTGCCGGGCGCGGTCGGCATGCCGTGGTTGTCGAGACCCACGATCGCGTTGCCCGCAGTGCCGACCGTCGCGAGATCCGCGGCGGCGACCGTCACGACCGGCGCTTCCATGCTGTCGTGCATGACTTGTAGATAATTCAACGACCACAAGCCGTACTTCCACGCCGAGAAGCCATCGGCGCCCGGCGTGATCGTCGATTCGATCTGACTCGCGCGATCGCGCAGGTGCAGTGTCGTCGCGTCGCACTCGTAGTCGGCGCATTGCAGCGTGCCGAGATCATGCGGGTCGTCATCCGAGCTGATCGAGCACAGCAGCGCGATCTGGCTCGTCGGATCGATCGCTGGGTCGAAGCTCGCGAACACGTGGGTGGTCGGCCAGATCCCCGGCCAGCCTAGCGGATTCTCGGCGCCGGT
>CAZDGY010000565.1:0-4861 GCA_964504685.1 uncultured Kofleriaceae bacterium
GGTGGCGACCCTCCTCGACGTTCACCTGGAACAGGTTGCGCAGGTCGTAGAGCGACGGCGCGGTATCGCCGAGCAGGCGCTGTTGCTCGACGCTGGCCGGCTCGGTGTCGCCTTGCGTGACGACCAGGCGGCGCAACATGTTGCGAAACTCGCCGGGGACTTCGTCCCAAACCGGCTGCCCTGCGAAATCGCCGAAGCCATGGACGCTGCCTTCTTGCTTCGGTTCGAGGAAGATTCCCCAGCGATAGTCCGGCATCTTGACGTAGTTGAAGTGCGCCCAGCCGTCGGTCTCGACCGACACCGCGGTGCGCAGGTAGATGTCGCGCTCCTGCCAGCCGACCGGGCCCATCGCCTTCCACCAGTCGAGGAACTGCGGCTGCCAGGCTTCGAGCGCGCGCTGCAGGCGACGATCGTCGGCGAGGTGGACGTTGTTCGGGATCTTCTCGTCGGTGAGTACGGCAGTCATGGCTTTAGGTCCTCTTCCACTGGAATTGCGGGCGCTCGGGGCGACCGTAGAGCGTGAGCGCGCCGTGCTCGCCGGTCGAGTTGGCGCGGGTGAAGATCCAGTTCTGCCAAGCGCTGAGCCGGCCGAAGATCTTGGTCTCGAGCGTTTCGGGGCCGACGAAGCGCAGCGACGCCTCCATACCGGTGAGCGCGTCGGGCGACAGCGATGCGCGCTCTTCGACCGCGATCCGGAGCTCGTCGGCGAAGTCGATATCGTCGGCGGCGACCGTCGCGATCCCGAGCTGATCGGCCTCCTCGGCGTCGATCGGCCCCTCGGCGCCACGCGCGAGGATCTTGCCGACTCGCGCGGGTTCTCCGTAGAACCGCGCGTCGAGCCGCGACATGTTCGTGGCGGTCGTGTGGAACCCGGTGTTCGCGACCGAGGTCTGGATCGCGACGCCGTCATCGATCAGCATGTAGAACCGGTCGGCACCGAGCGCGAGCTCGAGTAGCGAGCCGGCAAAGCACGAGTCTTTCGCGTCGGCGACCGCGTACAGCGAGCGCGCGGTGTTGTCGTAGCGCTTGAGCACGCGGCGCTGGAGCAGCCGCACTTCGCGTGCAAAGCCCGAGCTCGCCTTCGCGAGCGCCTCGTCGTGCGCGATCACGAGTGCACGATCTCCGGACGTGCGCACGGTGACGACGTTGGTCTCTGGGAAGTCGAAGCGCAGGCGGAGCAACGCATCGTCGAGCTCGCGGAATGCGCGCAAGCCCCACAGCTCTGCGGTCGCGAGATCCGCGGCCGGCGCGCTGTCCGGACCGCGGAGCAACAGATTTGCCGTGCGGGCCGCGCGATCGAACGCGAGCTCGACGTACTTGTAGCCCAGTCCAGTGGCTGTGACCTTCGGCGCGACCGACGGCAGCTCGACCGCGGGGCCGCGCGTCACGGTTTGCTTCGCCGCCAGCGCTTTCGCGCGTTGCGCGACGGTCTCGTCCCACTTCGTGCGAGCGACGACCTGATCGACGAGGTTCCAGTCCTTGGCGCGCTTGCCCTTGATGCCCTCGGCGGTCGTGCAGAACACGTCGGCGCGATCGCGGCGCACCTTGCGCTTGTCGACGAGCCGGGTCAAGCCGCCGGTTCCCGGCAGCACGGCGAGCAGCGGTGTCTCTGGGAACGACACCGCGGAGCTGCCGTCGTCGACCAGCATCGTCTCGTCGCACGCGAGCGCGAGCTCGTAGCCGCCGCCGGCGGTCGTGCCCTTCGCCGCACACAGCGACGCGAGCCCGCTGTTCGCGGACGCGTCTTCGAGATAGAGCCGGGTCTCGTTCGTGAACTTGCAGAAGTTCACTTTGAACGAATGAGTCGACAGCCCGAGCATGTAGATGTTCGCGCCGGAGCAAAACACGCGATCGAGCTCGGCGGTAACGACGAGCGCCTTGACGCCCGGGTGTTCGAACCGCAGGCGTTGGATCGCGTCGGCGAGCTCGATGTCGACCGAGAGGTCATACGAGTTGAGCTTGAGCTCGTAACCAGGGCGATGCGGATGGTCGCCATCGACCGCCATCACGAGCTTGGCGATCTCGCCGTCGACCGTGAGCTTCCAATGGTGATAACGGCTCGGATGAGCGTCGAAGCTGGTCGGGTCGCAGGACTGGGCGCGGTCGTCGGCCATCGCGAGGTTGTATCAAGCACTTTAATGCTTGTCACCTCCGAACGACTATGCAATATATTGCTCATGACGCTACTCGAGTCGGTCGGTGCGGCCGTTCGCGCGCACCGCGACCGCCAGGGCTGGTCCCGACGAGAGCTGGCCGAGAAGAGCGGCGTCTCGGAGCGGTTTCTCGCGCAGCTCGAGACTGGGGACGGCAACATTTCGCTGCGCCGGTTCGCGGAGGTTGCCGCAGCGCTCGGCACCAGTCCCGCCGCGCTGCTCGTTGCGCCACCGTCTGCGAAGCCGATCGCGCTGCTCGGCGTCCGCGGCGCGGGCAAGTCGACGGTCGGCGCAGCGCTCGCGAAAAAGCTCGGCGCGCGGTTCGTCGAGGTCGATCACGAGATCGAGCAAGCGGCCGGCTTACCGCTCGGCGAAGTGTTCTCGTTGCACGGCGAGGCGTACTACCGCCGACTCGAGCGCGAAGTGCTGAGCCGGTTGCTCGCGGATTCAACTCCCGCGGTGCTCGCGACCGGCGGTTCGATCGTGAACGACCCGACCAACTTCGCCCTGCTCCGGTCGCGCGCGCGCACGGTGTGGTTACGAGCGCGGCCCGAGGATCACTGGAATCGCGTCGTCGCGCAGGGTGACCAGCGACCGATGGCGGAGAACCCCCACGCGTTCGCCGAGCTGCGCGCGTTGCTCGCCGCGCGGACGCCGCTGTACGCGAGCGCCGACGCGACGATCGACACGTCGAAGCGCACGATCAAGCAGGTCGTCGAGGCGATCGTCGCCGAACGCTAGAAATCTCTAGGCGAATGGGCGCGACAAACAACATTTGCAGCCATCTCTCAGACAACGCTTGCTCGCGGGTCGGCGCTCTTGCTACCTAGCGACTTCCCTTTTTAGAGAGAACTGCCATGAAACAGCGCTCCGTCGCCGCGGTCATCATCCTCACGTTCATCACGTTTGGCATCTACGCGTTGGTCTGGCTCATCAGGACCAGGGACGAGATGGTCAACCAAGGCGCCGACATCCCGACCGCCTGGCTGTTGATCGTCCCGATCGCCAACATCTACTGGTACTGGAAGTGGTGCGGCGGCGTCGAGAAGGTCACGAACGGCAAGCAAACGCAGACGATCGCCCTCATCCTCATGCTGCTGCTGAGCATCATCGGCATGGCGATCATCCAAGACAGCTTCAACAAGGCTGAGCCGCAGCCCGGCCAGCTGCCGCAAGCGCGCATCGCCTAGCCCTCGAGTAGCTTCTCGAGCGCGGCTTCGTCGATCACGGCGACGCCGTACTTCTCGGCCGCTTCGAGCTTGGTCTTGCCGGTGTCCGCACCGGCGACGAGATACGTCGTCTTCTTGCTGACCGAGCCGGCGACCTTGCCACCGGCGGCTTCGATCGCGCGCTGGACGTCGGCGCGCGACTTCGCGAGCGTGCCGGTGACGACGAGCGTCTTGCCGGACAGCGGGCCATCGCTGGTCGCGACGACCGGCTCCTCGGGATCGACGCCGAGCCGTGCGAGCTTGTCCAACACTGCGCCCGCGTGCGGGTCGCGCAGGAACGCATCGATCGCCACCGCGATCACTTCGCCAACCCCGTCGAGCTCGCACAACTCCGCGACGAACGCCGCCGACTCGGACGCCCGCGCAGCGGAGCGCAACGCCGAGAGCTTGCGGTATTTCGCGGCGACGAGCTTCGCGACCACGCCACCGACGTGCGCGATGCCGAGCGCCGCGAGCAAGCGCGAGAACGTCGCCGCTTGTTTCGCCTTCTCGATCGATGCGACCAGGTTCGCCGCCGACTGCGCCGCGAACCGCTCGAGCCCTTCGAGCTGAAGCGCGGTAAGCGTGAACAGATCGGCGACGTCGTGGACGAGGCCGCCGGCCGCGAGCTGAGCCACGACCTTCTCGCCAAGCCCGTCGATGTTCATCTGACCGCGCGACGCGAAGAACTCGATCGCCCCGAGCAACTGCGCCGGGCAGCCGACGCGGTTCGGGCAATACATCGCGACCTTGCCGTCTTCGCGCGCGAGCGGGGTATCGCACGCCGGACACGTGGTCGGCGGATCGAATGGCGGCGCCCCGCTCTTGTCGGTGACCGCGAGGATCTGCGGGATGATCTCGCCCGCCTTTTCGATCAGCACGCGGTCGCCCTTCGCCAGCCCGAGCCGCGCGACCTGATCCCAGTTGTGAACCGACGCGCGCGACACCGTCGTGCCTGACACGTCGACCGGATCGAGGATCGCGACCGGCGTCACTGCACCGGTACGGCCGATGTTGATCTCGATGTCGCGCAAGATCGTCGTGACCTGGCGCGCCGGAAACTTGTACGCGATCGCCCAACGCGGAAACTTCGACGTCGTGCCGAGTGCGACCCGCTGCGCGAAGTCATCGACTTTGACGACGAGCCCATCGACGTCGTACGGCAGCTCGTCGCGCTTGTGCTCCCAGGTCGCGACCGCCGCCGCGAGCTCGTCCCACGTCCGCGCCGACGCGTTGTATGGCGAAACCGGCAGGCCGAGCTTGCGGATCAAGTCGAGCGACGCGAGGTGGCCGGAGGCGTAGCGCTCGCCGTCGACGACTTCGTACAAGATCGTGCGCATCGGGCGCTTGGCGACCTCGCGTGGATCTTGCTGCTTGATCGAGCCGGCCGCGGTGTTGCGCGGATTCTTGAACAGCTCCTCGCCCGCCTTCTCGCGCTCCGCGTTGATCGCCGCGAACTCGGCCTTCGTCATGTAGATCTCGCCGCGCACGACGATGTCG
>CAZDGY010000566.1:0-4859 GCA_964504685.1 uncultured Kofleriaceae bacterium
CTTGATGCGCCCGCTGACCGCGCTGGTGCTCGACCGGATCTGCGAGGTGCTCCAGGCTGCACACGACCTCGGCATCGTGCACCGCGACATCAAGCCTCCGAACGTGATGGTCGTGCAGCGCTCCGGCAGCGTGTTTCCAAAGCTGCTCGACTTTGGCGTCGCAAAGCTGGCGGTCGACGATCGCGAGGCCAGTGCCTCGATCCCGCCGCCGATCGCGGCCGCCGCACATCCTGTGGTCGCCGACACGGCCGACGATCCGGAGCCGGCCTGGAAGCGCGCCGCAGTTGCCGCCGAGCCCGCTCGCGCATCGGCCGGCGTGGATCACACCGTGTCGTTTGTCGGCGTGCCGGGCGGCGCGCTGGTCGGTGGGCTCGATCGCCGCGCGAGGCCCGAGGCGCAGGACCCCGGGTTTACGATCGCGCGTGCTTCCGCATCCGACTCTTCGGCCGGCACGCCCGAAGACGACGCGGCGTTGACCGAAGCAGGTGCTGCGGTCGGTTCGCCGCCGTACATGGCGCCGGAGCAGTGGAACGACTCGTCGGCCGCGACCTCGCGAACCGATCTGTACGCTCTTGCGGTCACGACGTATGAGGTTCTGACCGGTCGGCGGCCGTTCCCCGGCACGGTGATGACGATGCTCGCGGTCGCCCACGCATCGGCGCCGGTCCCTCCGGTCGGCGGCAACTTGCCGCCCGCGCTTGACGAGGTGCTGCAACGCGCTCTCGCGAAGCAACCCGACGATCGGTTTCCGAGCGTGCTCGCGTTCGCACAGGCGTTCCGGTTGGCGGCCGGGTTCGGCGGCGATCAGCCGCTGCCCGCATTCGACGACGAGCTGCGCCAGTCGGTCGAGGCTAGCTTTCCACAGCCGATCGCCGAGGCGGTCGCGGCATTCCGCGCCGCGCGCAATCCACATCAAGCGCGTGAGGCGTTGCGCGAGGTGACGACGACGGCGCTGCGCTACCTCGCGATGCTCGCACTTGCGGCGCAGGCGCAGATCCGGCTGTCGGCGGCGAGTAGCAACGAGAAGGTCTCCGAGTTGTTGCGCGAGCTGCGGCGTCGAGCGCTGAGCGATCGCGAATGGCTGGAGCTGGCGCGCGAGTTGATCGCGCCGTTCCGGGCTCGACCCAAGACCCACCCGATTCCCGAGCTGGTCGGGCTCCTTTCGGCCGAGGCGGATGCCGACGTGCTCGGCCCGCTCGCGCAGCCGCACGCGCTCGATCACGATCCGCTCGCCACGATCCGCGAGCTGCTGCCGGCGGCGACCCGCGTGTTGCGCGCGCTGACCTTCCTGGCGGACTACCCGCTCGTTGTCGTCTCGGACGGCCGCGCCGAATCGTGGATGGGCGTGCGGCGCCCGCGGCGGATCGCGCTCGAGATCAATGGGCGCAACCTCGAGCCGGGACAGCCCGCGCTCGTGGACTCGGCGAGTCGGCCATTTCTCGTGCTGTGGCCCGTCGTTCAAGCCTCGGCGCCGATGCCGGGTGCCGCGCCGGAGCTGTTCATGCTCGACGGCAAGGGCCGACGCGGCGCAAAGCTCCTCGCACTGCCGCAGACGCTCGAGCGTCAGGACGAGCGCGTGTGGGAGTGGCTCGCCGAGCAGTTTGCCGAGCACGATCGCGATACGCCGGTGTCGTCGGGCAGCTTCGACAGTCGGCCCTATCGCGGGCTTTCGGCGTTCACGAGCCACGACGCGACCGCGTTCGTCGGTCGCGAGCGCGAGGTCGATGCGGCGATCAACCGGCTCAAGACGTCGTCGTTGATCGCGGTGGTCGGACCGTCCGGAGCGGGCAAGAGCTCGCTCGTGCATGCCGGCATCGTGCCGTCGCTGCCCGAGGGCTGGACGACCGTGTCGATCCGTCCCGGCGCCACGCCGCTCGTCACGCTTGAGCTCCGACTGCGCCGGGCGGGTTTCGTCGTGCCCGGACTGGCCGCGAAGCTCGCCAAGGATCCCGGCGTGCTCGGAGAGGTGTTCGCTGCCGCCGAGACCACGACGTTGCTCGTCGTCGATCAGTTCGAAGAGCTGTTCACGCTCGGCGCCACCGGCGAAGAGCGCCGCGCCTACGTCCGCGCGTTGCTCGCCGCAGCGCAAGCGCCCGACGACAAGATCCGGATCGTGTTGACGCTGCGCGACGACTTCCTGTCGCACGCGACGCAGATGCCGGAGTTGCGGGATCGACTACCGGCGTCGCTGTTCCTGCTCGGCACGCCCGCGCGCGGCGAGCTCGTGCGCATCTTGACGCAGCCGCTTGCCCGCCAGGGCTTCGACTTCGACGATCCGAAGTTGGCCGAGCGCATGGTCGACGACGCGATCGAGACTCCGGGCGCGCTCGCGCTGCTGTCGTTCACCGCGGCCAAGCTGTGGGAGCTCCGCGATCGTCACTTCCGCCAGCTGACGCGCAAGTCGTATGACGCGCTCGGCGGCGTGGTCGGTGCGTTGGCCCAGCATGCCGAGACCACGCTGGGGGAGCTGTCGCCGCACGAGCAGAGGCTCGCGCGAACCGCGCTCGGCCATCTGGTCACCGCCGAGGGCACGCGAGCCGTTCTGACCCGTAGCGAGCTCGACCAGCTGCTGCGCGATCCGGCGGCGACTGCGGTGCTCGAGAAGTTGATCGCCGCCCGCCTGCTCGTCACCACCGAGGCCGAGGCTGGCGACGATCGCATCGAGATCATCCACGAGGCATTGCTGAGCGCGTGGCCGCGGCTGGTCGAGTGGCGGCGCGAAGATGCCGAGGGCTCGCGCCTGCGCGATCAGGTTCGCGCCGCTGCCCGGCAGTGGGCCGAGCGCGACAAGCGGCGCGGCTTGTTGTGGCGCGACGACGCCCTCGCCGAGCTGCAGGTCTGGCGCGCGCGTCATCCGCAACCGCTGACCGCGATGGAAGAGCTGTTCGTGAGGGCTAGCCTCGCCGAGGGCAAACGCGGCAAGCGCTTGCGCCGCGGCGCGATCGCCACGGTGATCGTCGTGATGGCGGCTGCGGTCGCGGTGTTGGTGTGGGCTCGCAGCAACGCGCGGGAGGCAGCGCAGCGCGATCGCGCGCGCGTGGTCGAGGAGCTGGTCGAACGGGGGCGCGAAGCGGTGATCGGTGGGCATGCGGCCGATGCGCGCGACGCGTTCGCCGAGGCGCACAAGCTCGGGGTCGCCGACTCGCCGGCCCTGCGGTTCCTCGAGACGATGGCCGCGCAGCCGATCCAGGCGAGGCTCGCGACCCTGCGCGGCCACACCGCAGCGGTCAACTCGGCGGAGTATTCACCGGACGGCGCGCACATCCTCACCGCGAGCGCGGACGGCAGCGCAAGGTTGTGGACCGCGAGCTCGTTCGCGCTCGAGCGCACCCTCGCGGACTGCCGCGGTAACTTGATCGGCGCCCACTTCGATCCGACCGGTAAGGTGTTCGCTGCTGAATGCGACGATGGCCGGGTCCGGCTGTACCGCGCCTCCGGCGAGCTCAGCCACACCCTGGTCGCGGCGAGTCGGCCGGGTGCCACGCCGGCCGAGCGGTCGACCGCGCAGTTCTCGCCCGATGGCTCGCAGCTCGCGACCCTCGCCCACGAAGTGCTCGAGGTCTGGGATGTCGCGAGCGGCGAGCGGCGCTGGGCTCTCGCCGCCGACGCGCGGCAGTGCCGGGTCGCGTTCTCGCCGGACGGCGCGCTGCTCGCCGGGTTGAGCTCGACCGAGCCCGAGGTGACGTGGTGGCGCGCCGACACCGGTAGGGCGCTCGGCGGTCATCGGCTCGATGACGTGGGCTGGTTGAACTATGTGCTAGCGCGCAGCGCGGTCGTGTTCGAGCCTCGAGGTGGGCGGCTAGCGACGGTCGCGCCGAATACCTCGACCGTCGAGCTGTGGAACCTCGCGACCGGGGAGCTCGCGACGCGGTTCGAGGGCCGGAGCGGCCCGATCTCGCACGTGGTGGTCAGCCCCGACGGCGATCACCTCGCGTTCGCGACTCGCGATCACGAGATCCAGATCTGGTCGCTCCGCACCGATCAGTTCGAACGCTCGCTGAGCACTGGGCTCGATCAGGTGATCGCGCTCGAGTTTGTGGGCGGGTCGCTCGGCGCCGCGATGACCGATGGTTCGGTCGACATCTGGGATGCAAGCTCCGGTAGCAAGGTCGTCGATCTAGAAGGGCATCGCGGCCCGGTGTTCGCGCTCGGCTTCGATCCGTCCGGGCAGCGAGCGGTGACCGGAGGCAGCGACGCGACCGCGGTCGTGTGGAACCTGCGCTCTGCGGCGACCACGCAGATCCTCCGCCTCGACGGACCTGTCGCCGATCGCGACCTGCGAGGCGATCTGTTGCTGACCTCCACTGCGGACGAGGTGACGGTGTGGAGCTTGACCGAGCACATCGCGTTGGCGCGGGAGCGGCGCCCTGGCGGTGCCGACGCCCACTTCGTCGACGATGACCGGGTCGCGCTGCTCGAGGCCGGCGGACAGGTCTCGATCTGGAACTGGCGCACGTCCGAGTTGCGCGAGGTCGCGCGTCACCACGGTGTCGGCGACTATTTGGTCAGTGACGGGACCGTGATCGCGTCGTACTCGGGACACGAGGTCGTAGTCTCGGACGTCGCGGCCGGGCGCGAGCGGTTTCGTCGGGACGCGCCGGCGACGGTGACCAGCCTCGCGCTGTTGCCCGGCCAGCGCCTCGCGGTTGCCGATCTTCAAGGCACGATCGAGGTCGTCGAGCCGAGCGGGAAGCTCGCGACGACGATGCGAGCCGCCGGCCCGGTCGACCTACTCGTGGCCGTGCGCGACGGTCGGCTTGTCAGCGCGAGCTCGAACACCGTGCAGGTGTGGGCGCCCGACGGATCGTTGCTGCATTCGTTCGCGCACAACTCCGGTGAGGTCTCCGGCGTCGCCGTGG
>CAZDGY010000567.1:0-4857 GCA_964504685.1 uncultured Kofleriaceae bacterium
CCGACGCGGTATCGGGAGCCGCTTCGATCTTGCCGAAGAAATCGCGACCGACCTCGCTGCCGAGCATCACGTTGAGCACGAAGTCGGTCTCGCGGCCGACCGCAGGTACGAGCACGTGCTTGCCTTTGAGCGCGGCGATCTTGTCGGTCCCGCGCACGACGAGCTGCCAGCCGTGGCTGGTATCGCCACCGCGCACGCCCGAAGCGATCAACGTGTACGCGCCGCCGGCGGTCGCGAGATACGCGGCGTCGACGAGCGCGACCGTGACCTCGCCCTTCTTGACCGCAGCCGCGAAGTCCGAGCCGCGCGCGTAAACCTTGCCGACGCCTTTGACGCCGAGCGCAGCGCCGACTTGCTCGCCCAAGTGGTTCGCGAGCTCGACGCGCGCGCCGGTCGATGGGAACGGCGAGCTCGGCGCGAAGACGCCGACCGTGACGTCCGCGTGCGCGGCGGCGGCGAGGGCCATGACGATGACGAGGCTCGCCCCGATGCGATGCTTGCTGCTCATGGCGTACCTCCGTAGATCCGCTCTTTCGATTCGATCCAGTCGTTGAGCGGTCCCCAGCGGACGCCTTGCTTCTTCGCGCGCTTCCACGCGTCGAGCGCTTTGGCCTGATCGCCTTTGCGCTCGTAGGCGATGCCGAGGTTGACGAGCGCCTCCGGCACCTTGCCGGCGAGGCGCTCGAGCTGACCGATCGCGCCGTCGACGCGATTCTCGGCGAGATCGAGCACCGCGACGTTCTGGGCAATTTCATCGGAGCCGATGCGCGCCGCCGCTGCGCGTGCGGTCGCGAGATACTTGTCGGCCTGTGGTAGCGCGCCGCTGCGATAGGCATCCTGCGCCGCGTTGAGTGCGACGACGCGAATCGCGGTGCCGAGTAGGTTCGCCGCGGCGCCGCTCGACTTGCCGCCGAGTTGGGTCAACCGCTCGAGTGCCTTGCCGGCGCGCTTCGGGTTCAAGCCCTCGGTGAACGCGACGAGGATCGGCGCGGCCTGGGTGTCGAGCGGCGGCGGGAACGGGCAGCTCTGGCCGGTGATCGCCTTGAGCGCGTTGATCGCGCCGCCGGAATCGCCCGCGACGACCTCTGCGAGTGCGAGATCGCAACGCGTCGACAGCGACGCGTCGCCCGCGTTGGTCGCGGCGCGCAACAGCTCGACCGCGCGACTGCCGTTGCCTTGGCGCAGGGCCGCGAGAGCCGCGGCGTGACGCGCGTCGGCTAGGGCAGCGCGGTGGCGGCTCGCGAGCGGTCCTAGCTTCGACGGGTTCGCGGTCTTCTCGAGCGCGCTGACCGCGAGCTGCGGATCGCCACCCGCGAGCTCGGACGCCGCCCAGTCGAGCGCGACTTCGGCTGCGTTGTCCTTCTCCGCGGCGAGCGCGCGTTCGTAGATCGGGCGAGCACCGATGACGTCACCCGAGGTCGCATGAGCGCGCGCGTCGAGCATCGCGGTGATCGGCGAGGTGTCGAGCTTGACCGCGCGATCGAGCACCGGTACGGCTTCGGTCGCCTTGCCGAGCATCAGCCGCGCGATCCCGAGATCGCGCAACACCGCGGGCGTGGCATCGAGCTGGTCGGCGCGCACGAGCAGCAACTCGGCCGCCGCGGCGTCGTTCGCCGCGAGCTTCGCAGCAGCCGCGACAGTCAGCGCCTAGACCAGCACTTTTTTCGCGCGCGGCGATGACTGGATCGCTTCAGCATCGTCGAGCGACTTGATCGCGGCGTCGGGCTGACCGATCGCGAGCTGCGCCGCACCGACGACGACGCGCACGGTCGCATTACCGGGCAGCTCCGCGACCACCGGCCCGAGCCGCGACACGACGGCTTGCGAATCGCCCATCGCGAGCATCGACTCGCCGAGCTCGACCCACCAATCGGCGTCGATCGACGGCGCGCTAGGCGGCCCGATCTCGTCGAGCTTGCCGACCGCATCGGACGGCTGGCCGCTGCGCCGGATCACATATGCGAGCCGGTCGACCCAACGCCGGCGAGTCTTCTCGGCGTCGTGCGCAGCCTCGAGCTCGCGACGCGCATCGGCGAAGTCGCCGCGCGACGCTTGGGCCTCGCCGACCAGTGCATGCCCTGCAGCCGAGCCGTTCGGAGCGCGTTCGAGATAGCGGCGGCCGAGCGCGAGCGCGCTGTTGACGTCGCCGAGCGATAGCGCGCATTGGCCGTCGACGAGCCACACCTCCGGATGTTGGTCCGCGATCGGCTCGAGCTCGGCGAGCAACGGCCGCGCGCGTCGGCAGTCGGTGGCGGCGGTCGCCCATGCGATGCCGATGCGGACGCGCAGATCGTTGCGCCGATCGCGACCGGCGGACTCGAACAACTCGAGCGCCTTCTGCGGCTTGTGATAGCGCAGGTAGGCGTCGGCGAGATCGATGCGATGGCTCGCGTCCTCGCGCTTGAGCTGATCCGGGCGATGCGCGAAGTACGCTTCGAGCGCGGTGATCGCATCGGGCCAGCGGCCGACCTCGTGCCAGTGATGGCCGAGCAGCAGCTGTGCGTTGAACCGCGCCGGTTCTTTCGCGACAACCTGCTCCAGCATCGGCACGCCCGAGTCATCACCGGACAACACGAGCAGCGAGCCGAGCGAGGTCAGCACGTCCAGATCGACCGGTGCGAGCGCCTGCGCTTTGCGCATCAGCTCGACGCCGTCTTTGTACTGCTTGCGCGCGGCATAGACACCGGCGCGAACGACGTACGCTTCGACGCGTCGAGGGTTGAGGCTGATCGCTTGATCGAGCGCCTTCGCAGCGGCGTCGAGCTTGTTCGCCTTGAGCGCCGCTCGGCCCTCTTCGACGAGCGCGGCGCTGTCGTCCTCGGCCTGATTCGGACGCTGCGCGAACGCCGGCACGCCAACGGCGAGCACGACGGCCGCGATCACCGCGCTAGTAGTTGTAGCCGACCTTGACATAAAACTCCCTCGCCTCTCCGGGCACGCTGGAGATAACGGTCGTGGTGGTGTTCATCGTGATCGGGTCGGTCACCGAGCGGTCGTACTCGCCCGGCGTGACGACCTGCTCGCGCGTACCGATCAGGTTGCGCACGCCGGCCGTGATGTCGAAGCCGCGGATGTTCGGTAGATAGAACGCCCAGTTCCAACCGAGCCAGCCGGGCGCGTTCGGCGACTGCAGCGCGTTGCCCATATCGTCGAATCCGGGCCGCGTCGGCCGCGGGCCGACGTACTGGAGCTCGGTCGAGATGTGCAGCCGGCCCCACAGCTTCGGCGTCGAGGCGCCACCCGCCGCAGTCCACGCCGGCGAGTTCGGCACCTCGCCGTAGTACACGGTGGGCGTGCCGTCGTCGGTCACCGCGCCGCAGTTCGCGCAGCCGACCTTCGCGTAGGTCACGCCGGCGAATCCGTACCAGCCTTGGCTGTTGCGATAGCTCGCCTCGCCTTCAACGCCTTCGCTGATGTAGTGCGCGGCGTTCTGGAACTGCTGGAGGACCATCGTCGGATCGTTCGGATCGGGCAGCGCCTCGATCCCGTTCTTGATGTCCCAGTCGAACGCCGACAACCGCAGTGACAACCCTGGCGTCGGCTTCGCCCATGCGACGGCCTCGTAGCTCGTGATCGTTTCGGCTTTCAGGCCGACCGGCTGCGAGAAGCTGACGTTGTCGAAGAAGAACGCCTCGAATGCGCTCGGGTTGCGGAAGCCTTGTGCGAACAGAAACTTCAGGCCGTACTGATCAGATTTCGAGAGGAAGAGCGCGGCCCGCGGCGACGGTCGCGAGTCGACGGCCGAGTTGTTGTCGTAGCGCAGGCCGGCAGTGAAGCCGAGCCACGGTAGCGGTTGGCCATCGAGCTCGGCGTAGATACCTTCGATGTTGAACGTCTTCGGTACGCACGCCGCGTCACCCGTCGAGCACAGCGGCGGCGGATCGCCGGGATTCGGCTCGTTGTAAGACTTGCTGTAGGTATCGTAGTAAGTCGCCTCGGCGCCGGCGGTGAGGCCGAACTTCTTCGGGATGATCTCGAACCGACCGCGGACCTCGGCGCCGTACGCGAAGCCGTCGCCGACGTCGTCGAACGGAGGGATGCCGTCTTGGAGGATGTGGTCCTGGAACTGATAGAGGCTCGCATACGCGCGCGCGGTCACCGTGATCCGATCGTTGATCTCCTTGGTGTGACCGCCCTCGAGCAGCAGCTGAGTGCCGTACTGGGCGTAGGGATTGTTCTGCGTCGGATCGCCTTGGTAGATCGCGAACGGGTCGTTGCGCAGGAACTTGAACACGCGAGCCTGGCCGAAGGTGCCGCCGTAGCTGCCGACGAGCGACGCCGACAACAAGTAGCCGCCATCGCCATTGAGGCAGCCCGACGTGATCGCCCCCATGCACGGGCCGGGGTTGATACCCGGGACGCTGAGCCCGCTCTCGCCGAAACGATTCGACACCGTGACCGTGCCGCGCAGACCCTTCTGAACCGTGCCGACGCCGAACCCCGCGCTGCCGACGATGCCCGCGATCGAGTTGACGCCGACCCGTCCCCACACGCCCGGGGTCTCCGACGCGGAGCGCGTGACGATGTTGATGATCCCGAAGAACGCGTTCGCGCCGTACACGCTCGACACCGGGCCTCGGATCAGCTCGATACGCGCGATGTCGTCGATCGCGACGAAGTTGTCGTACGAGATGCCCGCGGAGCTGCCCCACGGGTCGTTGATCGTCGCGCCGTCGACCAGTACGAGGATGCGAGTGTTGAAGTCGCCCGGGATGTTCAACCCTCGGATGCCGAGGGTGTACGACTCGCGGTTGTCGACGAGGTACGTGCCGGCGACCGACGCGAGTGCCTCGCCGATCGTGCGATAGCCGAACCGCCGGATGCGATCGCCGGACACGACGGTGACCGCCGAGGCCA
>CAZDGY010000568.1:0-4845 GCA_964504685.1 uncultured Kofleriaceae bacterium
GGCACCGACGACAGCAATCTGCCAATGTATCGCGGCGGCACGACCGTTCAGAAACGGGAAGCGGTGTTCATCGCCGATGGGATCGCCGGACGCGTGCTGTGGACCGACGACGGGGTTCCCGATGGCGCGATGACCAACGTGCTCGTCGAAGGCCTCGGCAATGGCGGCACCGTTCTGGATGGGGTCCCGGCGCTCGCGACCTTCGAGACCAAACATCCATCGGTGCGAACCGCGATCATCGAATGGGCCGGCGGAAGCAACAACGGCGGACCGACCCCGGAGGATCCGAGCGTGAGCGGCGGTGCCGATGGGATCTGGAGCCGTGCCCACGACCTCACGTCGATCCAGACGTTGAAGAGCATGGTGCAACTTCGGATGGCGACCGCGATCCGGAAGATCGTCTGGGAGCAACTGTTTGCCAATAACGGCGGGTTGTTCGGAACGTTCGGCGCCAGCATGGGTGCCACGACGACCGCGTTGTCCGCGATCTACGATCCCGACGATCTCGGTAGGTTGATCGCGTATCAGGGCTTGATCAGCGGCGGCGGGTTCTACGACATGGCCCGCGCGTGCGCGTTGAGCTCGCAGGCAACGCTCGACGCCGATCCTGACGGCTACTGTTCCGCGGATCCGGCGCTGGTCGCGTGCGACGCGACGGTCGCTAACTCGTGCGCGAACAGCTACGACTGCAGCGCCGCAGCCGGCCCCGGTACGTGCGTCGATCACGTGACGCGGGTGAGCACCGGTGTCTCGTGCAACTTGAGCGCAGCCACGCCGCAGACCTGCCCGATCAATCAATGCCTGCGAGCGGACCGAGTCTCCGCAGGCACGATCGGGGCCGGCGCGGTCGCGGTCGCGCGCTGGATCGATGCCGGCTTGAACGTCGCGTTGCTCGACGAGACTCCCGGCGCAGCGGCGTGTCGAACGTCCGCGGACGGCTACCCGACCACCGATCTAACCAACCCGAACATCTCGAGCTCGAGCGTCAAGGACCTGCCGGCCGGTTGGAAGACGTTGCCGAGGCACGTCGACATGCTGTCGAACGGTGATGCGTCGCCGGCCAACGACATCGACTACGGATTCTCGGAGTGGCTGCCGATTCAAGCGCAAAGCGCATCGACCGGTGGCACCTGGTATCGCGAGGAATTCGGCACGCACGCGACCGGCGGAACGTCGCCGCTATACCAGGCGCAACTCGATGCGTTCTGGCCGTAGCCGCGTCCGGGCTAGTTGACGGTCGCGCCGGCTTTGCGCGCCAACGCGCGGGCTTCGCGACCGGCGTTCTTCTCGACCAGCTCGGGATGAACCGCGAGGATCTTCGAGCCGAGCTGCTTGTCCAGCGGCGAGCGGTTCTTGACCAGCTCCATCAGCGCGGTCGCGCGGTCGACGAAGTCCGGTGCGGTCGCGATCGCCTCGACCCGGTCGACCAGCGCCGGGAGCAGCACGTCGCCGCGCAGCGAGTCGAACACGGTCGTTGCGGTGGTGCGCTTGAGCAGCGACGGGTTGCGCTCGACGAGGTCGAGCAAGCTCGCAAGCGCGGCGGGACCGATTGCAGCGATCGCCTCGGCAACGATCGCCGGCTGCCAGCCGGTCTCGTACGCGTTGATCAGCTGCTCGAGGCCGCGCACGTCGCCTAGGTAGCCGAGTGCGTACGCCGCGGTCTTCGCGCGGTCAGGGTTCGACGACCGAGACGCAAGCGCGATGCAGAACGTCTCGACGCTCTCGGCGTCGCCGAGCCGGCCGAGCGCGCGTCCGGCGGCGTCGCGCACGTCGCCTGAGATGTCACCGGTGAAGCTCAACCGGAGCAGCGGGATCGCGCCGGTGTCGCCAGCATCGGCGATTCGCTCCGCCGCGCGCGAGCGATCGTCCTTCGTCGCAGCGTTGAGCAACATCGCGCGCCGCGCCAGCGCATCAGCATCCGCGGCCGGCGACACGCCCGCGAGCCGGCCCATCGCGCCGCGAGCTAGCTGGCGAAGCGTCGGATCGCGATGAGTGTTCGCGGTCGTGTAGAGCACCTTGCGCGCCGCGTCGCCGCCGACCGCCTCGAGAACCCGCAGCGCGGTGATCGACGCCATTCGCGGGTTGCGCGTGCGCCGGATCTGCTGCGGCTGCTTCGACTCGACTTCGACCGCGAGCAGGATGTCGCGCGCCGCGGCGAGGGCTGACTCCGGTCGTTGCCTCGCGGCAAGCGCGATGTACGGCGACGCCGAACCGTCAGCCCAGGTCGGGAATACTGGCTCGAGCAACGACTCGGGCGGCAGCGTCTCGTAGTAGCGGCCATTGAGCGCCGCGGCCTCGAACCGATTGATCTCGCCGCGCGCGAGCCGGCGCGTGATCTCGAGCGGCGACAGCACCTCGGTCGTCTTGCGCACGAACACGCTCGCGAACATCGGCGACGCCACGAGCAGCGCGCGATCGATTTCCGCGGCACCGGCGAGCCGGGCCAGCGCGATGCCGAGCACCTGATGCAGGCGCACGAGATCGTCGAGCCGATCCGCGGCTTCTGTTTTCGCCGCGGTCGCGCGCAACAGCTCCGCCTGCTTCGCCAGGCCGAGCTCGCCGAGCCGAACCGCCATCGGCTCGATCCGCCGGGGTGTCACCGACGTGAGCCCCGAGAACACGAGGTCGGCCATCTCCTCGCGGATCTCGCCGAGCGCGATCGCCGCAGTCGACAGCTCGAGAGCGCGCGCCGCGGTCGCCCAGTTCGATTTGCGGCCGGGCTGCTCGCCGCTGGCGATCCGCAGCTTCGCCGATTTGACCGCGATCGCCGTCGCGATCGAGCGCAGCTCGCGGCCCTGGCGCGTCTCGACCACGATCGCGAGCGGCGTGACGGTCGGCAAGGCGCCGTCGAGTGCGAGATCGCCGATCACCGCCTGTAGCGTCACTCCGGCGAGCGCGGTGGCGAACCGATCCGCCGCGTCGTCGTCGTCGGGCAAGAAGATCGCAGCGCCGTCGGCGTCGACAAGTTGCACGCGCCCGCGATCGGCGAGCACCATGTCGCAACGGATCGAGACGGGTAGCGCTTCAGGTGCGAACACGTCCTTCTTGTGGTCGGCGAGTGCCGCGATCGCCTGCTTGACGCTCGGCAGCGCGCGCTCCACCACTCGTGCGAGCGCATCGCTCGCCAGCTGCTCGGGGGTACCCGGAGTTTCGAGATCGGTGCGCCGCGCCGCGTAGCCCGGATACAGCCCGCCGCCGGCGCCGCGCAGCAGCTTGCCGGCGTAGCTCGCTTTCGGTGGCGTGCGCTTGACGAGGAATGCCGGCAGGATCTGCTTTTCGCTGTAGTGCTCGCCGGTCGCGGCGTCGACGAACCGGCTCTCGCGGATCGTGAAGCCGTCGGGAGTCTCGCGCGATAGAAACGCAACCTCGATGAGGTCGAGCCCGGTGACCGGCGCGCGATCCTTCTTCGTCCAGGTCTTGCCGATCAGCTCCTCGACGTGGCGATCCTCGAGCGGGTCGCCCCCGATATATTTCTCGAGCTTGCGCGCGGTCAGCAGCAGATCGCCGAGCAGCTCGGCGTACTCGAGCTGGTCGAATTGATCGCCGTCGCTGCGCGCTGACTCGAGCAAGTCGGCGAGAGCGATCGTCTTGGCCGACAGCCGGCGCAGCTTGTGCTCGCGCAGGTTCTCGCCGAGCGCGCGGACCTGGCCGGCGCGATCCTCTGCGAGCGACGCCGCGCCCGCGACCGCGAGCTCGCGCACGAGGGTCGCAACCTGTTGCACGCCGGTTGCCATCAGCTCCTTCGCGTCGACCTTGCCGGTCTTGACTGCCTTCTTCTTCGCGTCGCCGGCGCCGGGCGGCGGTGCGTCGGCGACCGCGAACCCTTCGGGGTTGCGCTGCCACGCGACGAGCAGCGCCGCCGAGTGCTTGCAGAACGGCCGACTGCGCGCCGCCATGCACGAGCACCGACCGCGCCAGCCCTTGTCCTCGGCGAGCGCCTGCACTTTGTACGTCGTGCTGCCCTGCGCGTCCGCGAACAACTTGTGCTCGTGGCGCGACAGGTGCGAGAGGTGGCCGTCGTCGACGATTTTCGCGCCTTTCGCGAGCTCGGTCGCGTCGGTGACGATGGCGCGCAGCTGCGCGAGCGTGAGCTTGGGTGCGTCGGGCATGCGTCCCTCTAGGTCGGCTTGGCCTGGTGCTCGGCGATCACGCCGGCCGGGTCCTGGTTCTTCATGATCTTTTCGACCACGCGCACGAGCAGCTTCGGCGTGCAACCGAAGCAGTGCGCGCCGAGCGCGGTGAGTTGCGCCGCGAGCTCGTGGTCGTAGCTCGGCGTGCCGGCATCACTCAGCGCGAGCAGCACGAGCACTTTCACCTTCGACTCGCACAGCGTACGCACGCGCGCGACCAGTGAGGTCGCATCGCCACCTTCGAACAAGTCGGTGATGAGCAAGAAGATCGTCTTCTCGGGGTTCTCGATGAAGTTCTCTTGCGCGTACGCGACCGCGCGGTTGATGTCGGTGCCGCCGCCGAGCTGCGACGCGAACAGCACCTCGACCGGATCGACGAGCAAGGGCGTGACGTCGACGATCTCGGTGTCGAAGAACAGCAGACGCGTGCGCAGCACGTCGAGCGACGCGAAGATCGCGGCCATCACCGAGCTGTAGACCACGCTCTGCGCCATCGAGCCGGACTGATCGACCGCGATCGCGACTTCCCACTCGTGCCGGCGGCGCTGATTCGACCAGAAGTAGATCCGGTCGGGCACGAGCCGCTTGCGCTCGGTGTCCCACCCGCGCAGGTTGCGGTTGATCGTCTTTTTCCAGTCGATGTTGCGGGCGAGCTTGAGCGGACTGTCGCTGTTGCGCCGCGCCGCGCCGAGCAGCGCGGTCGCGACGTCGCTCT
>CAZDGY010000569.1:0-4841 GCA_964504685.1 uncultured Kofleriaceae bacterium
CTGACCGAGCTGCTCGACGCGCTGATGGACGCGGTCATCCAGATCACGAACGCCGACAAGGGCTTCTTGATCCTCGCCGAGGGCGAGACGCTCGACATCAAGGTCGCGCGCAACTTGAACCGCGAGAACATCGCGGACGCGGTCAGTCAGCTCAGCGACTCGATCATCGCGAAGGTCGTGAAGTCGCGCCGCCCGGTGATCATCTCCGACGCGATGAACGACGACGAGTTCAGCGCTGCGAAGAGCGTGATGCATCTCAAGGTCTCGTCGGTGATTTGCGTACCGCTGCTCGATCGCGGCCGGTTACTCGGCCTGATCTATGTCGGCAACGACTCGATTCGCGACCTGTTCCAAGACCAGACGCTGCGCGTGCTGACCGTATTCGCGTCGCAGGCGGCGCTGATCGTCGCGAACGCGTTGCTCCTCAACGAGCTGCGCCACGACAACAAACGCCTGGCTGATCGCCTCGAGGCGTATCGCTTCGGCGAGATCGTCGGCACCTCGCCGCCGATGCAGGCGGTGTTCCGCAAGGTCGAGAAGATCGCGCCGACCGATATCTCGGTGATGATCACGGGCGAGACCGGCACCGGCAAGGAGCTGATCGCGCGCGAGGTTCACAACCGCTCGCCGCGCGCGCAAAAGCCGTTCGTCACGATCAACTGCGGCGCGATTCCGGCGAACTTGCTCGAGAGCGAGCTGTTCGGACACGTCAAGGGCGCGTTCACCGGCGCGGTATCGAACAAGCTCGGCAAGTTCCAAGCGGCCGATGGCGGCACGCTCTTCCTCGACGAGATCGGCGAGATGCCGATCGAATTGCAAGTGAAGCTGCTGCGCGCGCTGCAAGAGAAGATCGTGTTCCGCGTCGGCGACACGCGGCCCGAGCCGGTCGATATCCGGATCGTCGCGGCGACGAACCGCGACCTCGAGAAGGAGATCGCGGCCGGCCGATTCCGCGAGGACTTGTACTACCGGCTCAACGTCGTCGGGGTCGAGCTTCCGCCGCTGCGCGTGCGCGGCGACGACGTGCTCGTGATCGCGCGCTATCTCTTGTCACGCTACTCGCGCGAGTACGACGCGAAGGTCAAAGGCCTGTCGCCGAACGCCGCGGTCGCGATTCGCAAGCACAATTGGCCGGGCAACATTCGCGAGCTCGAGAACCGGATCAAGAAGGCGATCGTGCTGTGCGAGTCGACCGTGATCGGGCCCGATGACCTCGGCCTGACCGGCGATGCGTTGCCGCAGATCCTCACGCTGCAGGACGCGAAGGACAAATTCCAACGCGACTACATCAACGAGGTGCTCGCGCTCAACAACGGCAATCGCACGAAGACCGCGCGCGACCTCGGCGTCGATCCGCGCACGGTGTTCCGCCACCTCGAGAAGGAGTCCGACGACCCCGAGCCGCCGCCGGAGCCAATGTGACCGGCGTCCTATCCAACGGAGGCGATTGCCCCAAAGCTCTATGACGGCGATGTCGGACCTACGCTCTCGGCCGACCCCGGATCATCGCGGTAACCCCGCGAGACGATTCGGGCGATCGCGCATGGCGCGCACGCTGCATATCGTCGGGATGGCGCTCGCCATGCTGTCCGGCTGCTTTCTCCCACCGTCGCTGTCGGTCGATACGCAGGACGCGCAGACCGACTCTCCGCCCGAGATCCTCGCGATCAGCCTTATGGGCCAGCCGGTGGCAGAGAACTCGACGATCGACTTCACGCAGAACGAAGCCAGTGTGATGACGGCGACGCTGATCGACACCGATCTCGCGGACACGCTGTACGTCGATGTGTTCGTGAACTACCAGGAGAACCCTAATCCGGCGCGGGTGACGTGCACCGCCGGGCCGGGCGCGTCGTCGCAGCGCACCGCGAGCTGCAACATGATGCCGCTGTGCCAGCACAACGACGTCGGCCAGATCGAGGACATGACGGTCGTCGTGTTCGATCGCGAGCCGTTGCAGGCCGGGACCCCGCCCTATCAGGGCACGAACGGCGGGTTGTCGACGCAGTGGTTCTTCCGGCTGGAGTGCCTCGCACCATGAGGTCCCGCGCCGCCCTGCTCGTGCTCGCGTCCGGCTGCCTCAGCGTGCCGTCGGCGCAGAACCCGATGTGCAAGGTCGACAGCGACTGCGCACCCGGCGAGCAGTGCCAAGAGTCGACCTGTTGGGGCGATCCGCCAGCCGGCCCGTTCGTCGCGACCCTCGCCCCGCCCGCCTCGCGTCCGGATCTCGCCGCTCGCGAGTACCAGACGTTCGACATCCCGCAAGACGGCAACATCAGCGACTCGACGACCACGATGCTGCAGCTCGAGTCGGCCAAGTCGATCACCGGCCGCGTCGAGGCCGCCTGCCCGATGGGCCTCGCGTGCGATCGCAGCTCGCTCGCCGCGACGATCACGGTGACGCGTGCGCCGAAGTTCGTCGGCGGCCGTGGCGTCAACCTCACGGTCAACTCCATGCCCGGGCTCGCGCCCGACGCGGGCGACTCGTTCACGGTCAACGTCCCCGTGTCCGATCCGGGCGACCCGCCGTTCGTCGTCACGATCCTGCCCTCCGGACGTACGGAATCGCCGCCGACCGACGGCACCGCCGCGGCGCAGAACGTGCCACCGATGCGGGTCGATCTCACCGCGGATCAAATCGGGGGCTCGCAGCTGTTCACGCTCGGCGGCGACACGTTGCCGGTGATCAGCGGTTCGTTGCTCGATACATACGGAACCGCGCTGCGCGATTACCGGGTCGTCGCGCGCGGCAAGTTCGGCACCGATAGCGATACCAACGAGGTGTCGACGATCGACTATTCGACCGATGGCTCGTTCTCGATCACGCTGGCAGCGGGGGTCGTCGGCCCGGTCGAGATCGTGGCGACGCCGTTCGCGCAAGGCGCGGTCGCGCCGACGCTGGAGCTGTCGACGCCACCGGTGACGTCGAACCAGATCCTCGCGCAGCCGACCGGGCTCGGCAATCAAGTCACGATCAAGATCACGGTCACGGGTGCAGCCACCGACGGTTCGGTCGGGCCGATCAACGGTGCACGCGTGATCGTCACCGGCACATCGACCACGATCCTCGCCGGCAGCACGAATGCCGTCGTGACCTCTGACGTCACGACCGGCGCCGACGGCGTCGCGATGGTCAGCGTGCTCGACGGCAACGCGTTCGCGACCGCGTACACGCTCAGCATCGTGCCGCCGACGAACTCGAACCTCGGCATCGTCTACGCCCAAACGTTCGATGCGACAAAGCCAACCCTGGTCCAGCAGCTCAGCCCGCGGCTCGTGCTGACCGGCCACGCGGTCGACTCGAGCAACGCTCCGATCGCGAACGTCGCGGTCACGGTCACTCACGCGCCGCGGTTCACGTGGAATCTACCCGCCGGCCCGCAGGCGTTCCTCTCCGACATCCCGACGTCGACCGCGGTCACCGATGCCGGCGGCGGCTTCTCGGTCTACGTCGATCCGATCATCGCCGACGTCTGGGGCGTCTATGACTTCGCGTTCGATCCGCCGACCGGATCGGCGTACCCGACGTGGTCGCTATTCGACTTCGAGGTCGACCACGTGCCGCTCGGGATGGAGCCGACGATGACCGTGCCGCCCACCGCGATCCCGGATGCGGCGCACATCCACGGCCTGGTCACCGACAGCGAAGGCGATCCCGTCCCCGAGGCGGATCTCCACATCTACCAGACCCGCGATCAGTCGCTGTGCACGGCCGCGCTGTACCCACCGCCAGGCTGCTCTATCCCGGCGCAGGTGCTCGGATCCGGCACCGCCGACGACATGGGCGAGGTCCGGCTGGTGCTCCCGCGGCCGTGATCGTCCTTGACCAGCTAAGTCCGCGCGACTATGGTTCGCGCGACTTACAGGTAACGGATGATTACTGTTTCGACGAAGACCAGAGCATGTGAGGACGAAGCAGTCCCGCATGCGCTCTGTCTCGGTAGCGCCACGCTAGGCCGTGATCAGCGACGTCGCTTGGTCCCGGCGAACCCTAGCTCCACGCACCGACCAGCCCTCCGACTGGATGATCTCGGAGACGACTTCACGTCCAAGGTTTTTCACGATGACGAATGGAACCGAGCCCACCGAGAACGGTGTGGCAGACGCGAGCCAGGCAGTACTGGCCGCGACGATCACGACCACCGAGCTCGCTGAGCCCGCCCCCGCAGAGCCGAAGCCGCCGAGCTTCGACGACTTCGGACTTCACCCCGACGTCAAGCAGGCGCTTGACGACATGGGCTATTTCACGCCCACCGCGGTCCAGGTCGCGGTGTTCAAGCCGGTCAGCGAAGGCAAGGACCTCATGGTCCAGTCGCGCACCGGCACCGGCAAGACCACCGCGTTCGGCCTGCCGCTGATCAACAAGATGGTGCCGACGCACCGCGCGCCGCAGGCGTTGTTGCTCGCACCGACCCGCGAGCTCGCGCTCCAGGTCGCTCGCGAGCTGACGCAGATCGGCAAGCACCGCGGGATTCTGGTCGAAGCCGTCTATGGCGGCGCGCCGATCGGCAAGCAGATCGCAGCGCTGCGCGACGGTGTCCACATCGTCGTCGGCACGCCGGGTCGCGTGCTCGATCACATCGGCCGCCGCACGCTCGACTGCCGCACGATCGAGACGTTCGTGCTCGACGAGTGCGACGAGATGCTGTCGATGGGCTTCCTCGAAGACATCGAGCGCGTCGTAGCGAACCTGCCGGAGAAGAAGCAGACGCTGCTGTTCTCCGCGACGATGCCCGATGAAGTGACGCGCTACTCGCGCCGTCACATGCGCGCGCCCGAGAACATTTCGCTGTCGCGCGATTCGGTGTCGGTCTCCGACATCCACCACGCGTACTACATCG